>JAIFNK010000183.1 GCA_020047775.1 Akkermansia sp.
CACTCGGTGCCTTCGCCGCGACCGACCTGTTCTTCTTCTTCGCCTTCCACGAACTCGCGCTCATCCCGACCTTCCTCATGATCGGCATCCTCGGTCGCGGCGACCGCCGCGAAGCTGCTTGGAAAATCACCATCTACCTCGGCCTCGGTTCCATCGTCCTGCTAGCCGGCCTCGTCTGGCTCGCCAACCTCGCCGGCTCTTACGACATGGGCCGGATTCTCGCCTGGGCTTCGCTGGGCGGTAAGCCAATGATCGATCCCGCCTCGCAGAAGAGCATCGCCGCTCTGCTCATCGTCGGCTTCGGCACGCTCGTTTCGCTCTTCCCGTTCCACTCGTGGGCCGCTCCCGCCTACGCCAGCGCGCCCGCTCCGGTCGCCATGCTGCATGCCGGTGTGCTGAAAAAGTTCGGCCTCTACGGCCTGCTCCGCCTCGCCATCCCACTCGTCCCCGAGGGTCTGCAATTCTGGCTCACTCCCCTGCTCGTCCTGCTGCTCGGCAACATCCTGTGGGTCGGCTGGGTCACCATCTCCCAGAAGCGACTCGACCTTATCTTAGGAAATTCCTCGGTGATGCACATGGGCTACATCTTCCTTGCGATCGCCGCGCTCATCGCCTTCCCGGAAAACCCGCTCGCCCGCTCCGCCGCCATCGTCCTGATGTTCGCCCACGGTATTTCCATCGCCCTGCTTTTCGGTCTCGCCGACCGCATCGAACGCAACACCGGCTCGCTCGACCTCCAGGACCTCGGCGGTCTCGCCAAATCCGCGCCCGCCCTCGCGTTCCTCTTCGGCATCGCCGCCATGGCCTCTATCGGACTTCCCGGCCTCGCCAACTTCTCCGGCGAAATCCTCGTCTTCCTCGCCGCCTTCAAGAGTTACAATGGCGTTTCCGGACTCGGCCCCGTGCAGATCGCATGCATCCTCTCCATCTGGGGCGTGGTCATCTCCGCCGTTTACATGCTCCGCGCCTATCGGAACATTTTCCAAGGCCCGGCCGTGAAAGCCACCGAATCCGCCGCCGACCTCACGCTGATGGACCGCATCCCCGCGACGCTTCTCGTCCTCGCGCTCTTCGCCGTCGGCCTCTATCCGAACTTGCTGCTCAACCTTCTGAAGTAATCCTCCTTCTTGAATCTGGATTCTGGACTCTGAAATCTTTCTCCCATGCCCGCCTATTATTTAGAAGCCCTCACTGTCACCCTCGGCATCGTCCTGCTCATGGCCGAGACCTTTTGCTCTTGCAAAAGCAAAGCCTGGGTCGGCATCTCCGCCGCCGTCGGCCTGGTGGTCATCCTCGGGCTCACCTGCATCGCCATCGGCCCTGACGCGAAACCCGACGCAGCCTGGGCCAAGTGGCCGCTGTGGAACTTCTACAACTTCGACGGCCTCGCGAAATTCTATAAAATCTTCGCCCTCGTCACCACTATCCTCGTCCTGCTGCTCGCCGTTGATTACCGCAAGATCCTCTCCCGCTTCACCGAAACGCCCGACTCCGAAGCCGGCACCGGCGAATTCTACTGCCTCCCCGTCTTCGCCTGCGCCGGCATGATGTGGCTCGCCTCCGCCAAGGATCTCGCCGGAGCCTTCGTCGCGCTCGAACTCGTCACCGTCACCTTCTACATCCTCGTCGCCTACATGCGCCGCAATGTCGGCTCGCTCGAAGCCGGCGTGAAATACCTCATTCTCGGCGCGCTCAGCACCGGTTTCCTCGTTTACGGCATCGCCTGGGTTTACGGCAGCACCGGCACGATGAGCCTGGAGGGCATCTCTCAATGGCTAGACAAACAAGCCTTTGAATCTGCTATCAAAATCATTGAAACCCGAATCAATAACAGCGAAGCACCCCCTACTGCCATCGGGCAATACACCCCACTCCTCTTCGGCATCGCCCTCGTCATGGTCGGCCTCGGTTTCAAGATCGGCGCCGTGCCGATGCAAGTCTGGATCCCCGATGTCTATCAAGGCGCGCCCACTCCCGTCACCGCCTTCCTCTCCGTCGGCTCGAAAGCCGCCGGCTTCATCCTCACCATCCGTTTCCTGGAGCCCTTCCTCACCAGCGAACTCACCCGCGGCCCGGTCCTCACGCTGCTGCTCATCCTCGCCTGCGCCACTCTGCTGTTCGGAAATCTCGCCGCCATCCCGCAGACCAACTTCAAGCGCCTGCTCGCTTACTCCTCCATCGCCCACGCCGGATTCCTCATCCTCGCGCTCGCTGCCTGGAAAACCGAAACCGCCACTTCCGAGGGCTCCGCCAAGGTCGTCTCCTTCTACCTCGCCACCTACCTGCTGATGACGCTGGGCGTCTTCTTCATCCTCGCCCAAGTCCGCATCCAGCGCGACGGCGAGATGATCAGCGATTTCAACGGCCTCGGAAAAACCAACCCGCAGCTCGCACTTGCCCTAACCGTCCTGCTCGCCGCCCTCGCCGGCGTGCCGCTCACCGCCGGTTTCCTCGGCAAGTTCCTCGTCTTCGAGCTCGCGGTCGAAGCCAAGCTCTGGGTCGGCGTCGGCATCGCCTTCATCGCCGCAGCCGCCGGTTTTTACTACTACTTCAAGGTCATCCGCGCCATGTGGTGGAGCGATGCCGCCGATGCCAAGGCCATCGTCCTGCCCTGCATCAGCAAGCTCTGCATCGCCGTGCTCACCATCGCCACGCTCGTGCTCGGCATCTGGCCGCAACCGATCTGGGCGCTGCTCAAGTAAGCTTCACCACCACCCGGACCGCCGCCTTGAGCATGGTTGGCAGGACGCCGGATGCGGAAAAGCGGGTCCGCCCTGACTGCTTTGCGATGCTGCTGCCCTCCTTGGACCGCTACCGCGCCCGATATTGCACAGGGGTCATCTGATACCGTTTGCGAAAGAGTGTTGCAAAATATTGACTGGAGTTGAAGCCCAGGCGCATGGCGGTTTCGGTGACTGATACGCCCGGAGACTCCCGCAGCGCCCGTGCGGCGTGCTCCAGCCGACACTGATTCAGGTATGCCATCGGCCCGATGTTCACGAGTTCCTTGCAGTATTTCGCCATCGCGGTAATGCCCATGCCACACTGCACCGCCATTCCCTCAAGCGTCCACGGCTCGGCGCTGCTAGCAGTATTTTCCAAAAGGTCATTCAGAAACAACTCCACCGTGCGCCGCCGCGACACCAATTCGGACGATTCCACAAGCTGCTGTTCGGCAAGCACGTCGAGTAACTCCACCAGCAACCGGTTGACCGCGACAACCAGTCGCGAGCCGACGCGCGGTTCATTCCAGTGCAGGACGCAGTCTGCCAGATCCCGGAACACCTGCCGCATCCGCGGGTTCGCCACCCAGACCGATTGCTCGCCACGCCGCAGCTTCCTTGTCAATTCCGCGAGATCCTTGGGGGCCAGGACGACCCACGACGGCCAAGTCCACTCCTGGTTCGGTCTTCTCACCCCTACATCGAGGATCAGCCAGCACAAGCGACCGCGTCCGATGTTCGGATCGCCCAGCTTGTGAAGCTGCCATGGCCGCGTGACCGTTAGATTGCCCGCCTGCAGCGAGTGGACCTTGCCGTCCACCTCGAAGCCCATCCCCCCGGTTTCGAGAAACACGATCTCCAGTCCTTCGTTTCGATGGGAATCCAACCCCCAGTCCTGGGCACCCCGGCAGTTCCAGAAACCGATGTTGGACAAGCCTGGAAGCACGTTTGAATTCATTCGCTTTCCGGGATAGTGCCCCTTTGAAAGCGCGTGCAACTCGATCTTCCCTTCCCGCACCGCCTTGAATTGCGGCCCGCAATCGTCGACTTCAAAGCGATCCGCCCCATTTTGATAAATCGGCGATGGAGCTGCAGCCTTCATGCGATGTTCAATATCCTTCGCCGCAGGAAATTGCAAGACCGTGGCACGGCAATCCTGCATCCTCTGAGCAAGGTCCATTTTCCACGAACCGCTACAAAGACCCACCCCATGCAAATCAGTATTTTAGACTGGACCATCGTCATCGTGTATCTCGCCGGGGTCGTCGGACTCGGTTGCTGGGCCGGCATGAACGCCAAAAAGAAAGGCCAGCAACACGGTGAATCAGTCGCCGGAGATTATTTCATGGCGGCACACACGCTCAAGTGGCCGGTCATCGGCCTCGCGCTTTTCGCCACCAACATCTCCTGCGTCCACCTCGTCTCGCTCGCCCAGTCCGGCTACGACACCGGCCTGCTCAACGGAAACTTCGAGTGGATGGCCGCATTCACCCTGATCCTGCTCGGCTTTTTCTTCGCACCTTTCTATCTAAAATCCAAGGTCGCCACCCTTCCGGACTTTCTCGAAAAACGCTACTGCCGCGAGTGCCGGGATCTGCTCGCGGTCGTCTCCATCGTCGCCGCGATCATCTTCCACATCGCCTTCCCACTCGCCACCGGCTGGCTCATTCTGCACGACATTTTCGGCATCGAGAAATGGACCTGCATCTTCCTGATGTGCGCACTCACCGGCATTTACACCGTGGTCGGTGGACTCGCCGCCGTGGCCATCACCGAGACAATCCAGACCATCGTGCTTTTGCTCGGTGCCTTCGTCATCACTTGGTTCGCATGGCATAAAACCGGTGGCTGGGTAGGCATGACTACCACGCTGGACACCGCCAACGCCGCCGCCCAAGGCATCACTGACGGCAAACTCATGAGCATGCTCCGCCCCCACGGCGACGACAGCGGCATGCCATGGTATTCAATCCTGCTAGGCTATCCGGTGCTCGGCATCTGGTATTGGTGCGCGGACCAAACCATCGTCCAGCGCGTGCTCGGCGCGAAAACCGAGAACGACGCCCGCGTCGGCCCGATCTTTTGCGGCATCATCAAGATCCTGCCCGTCTTCATCTTCATCGTCCCCGGCCTAATGCTCTACACCGCCGTCAAACAAGGGAATCTCGAAGGCGTCACCCAGGTCCGCCTTGTCCAAACCGTCACCAATCCGGAAGGCGGCAAAGAAAAGATCATCGCCATCACCGGTGACCACGGCAGCGCTAAAATCGACCCGATCCGTCTCAAGGAAGGCGAAACCCTCGATCTCTCCCAACTCGCCATCAAGCCCACCGGCAAGGATTCCGCCCTGATCATCGGCCCCGACGTGCCAGTGAAAATCGTGAAGACCGACGCTGGCGAAACCATCCCCGCTCCTGAAGGCATCCGCCCGTATAAATCGAAGGAAGTGTATGCGGTCATGATCAAAAAACTGCTCCCCGTCGGTGTGCTCGGCCTGCTCGCCGCCGCCCTGATGGCCGCGCTGATGGGAAATCTATCCAGCGCTTCGAACTCGATCGCCACGATGGTGAGTTACGACATCGTCAAACGCTTCCGCCCCGCCACCAGTGACAAACAACTCGTCCGCATCGGCCGCATTGCCACGCTGTCATCCATCGCACTCGGC
Source organism: Akkermansia sp. (assembly GCA_020047775.1). Lineage (GTDB taxonomy): Bacteria > Verrucomicrobiota > Verrucomicrobiia > Verrucomicrobiales > Akkermansiaceae > Luteolibacter. Next base: position 5,389 of record JAIFNK010000183.1, read on the forward strand.
ATCGCCCTCGTGCCGCTGCTCGACCGCAAGGCGAGCATCTTCAACGCGCTCAACGAAATCATCGCCCACATGGCACCGCCCATCACCTGCGTCTTCCTGCTAGGAGTCTTCTGGCCCGCCGCATCCGCCCGCGGCGCGAAGTGGACCATGTGGCTCGGCTCCGTGCTCGGCGTGAGCATCTACGCGCTCAAAGCCTTGCACGAAGGCTTCCCCAACGCCTTCGCCTGGGTTCCTGGATTCTTCATCACCACGCCCTTCATGATGATGGCCTTTTACATGTTCGTCGCCTGCCTGGTCCTCCAAATCGTCTTCACCAAGCTCCAGCCGAAACTCGCTGGCGAAGACGCGCAAGCCCTCTACTGGCCACATCCGCTAGACGCTCTCAAAGCTCCCGGCTGGCCCGGCATCCTCAACTACAAAGTCCTCGCCGGTATCGTCATCGTCGCCATGACCGTCCTCTATATCGTTTTCCATTAACATCATGAAAACCCTCGCCATCCTGTCCATCGCCGCGCTAGCCACCAGCTGCGCCCCCACCCAAGTCCAGCGCCACGCCTGGGTCACCGGTCTCAAGCCGCAAAAAGCCGAAACCTACCGCAAACTCCACGCCAACCCGTGGCCCGCCGTGAATGCTAAACTCAAGGAGTGCAACATCCGGAACTACTCGATCTACGAGCGCGAGATCGATGGCAAAATCTACCTTTTTTCCTACCTCGAATACGCCGGCAAAAACTTCGACGCCGACATGAAGAAAATGGCCGCCGATCCCGAAACCCAACGCTGGTGGAAGCAAACCGACCCCTGCCAGTCCCCACTCCCGGACGCCCTCAAGGTCGGTAAAACCTGGTCCGACACCAAGGAGCTCTATCACCTCGATTGAAGCATGCTCCTAAAAGATAAAGTCATCTTCCTCACCGGCGGCTCCACCGGCATCGGCCTCGATTGCGCGAAAGCCTACGCCGCTGAAGGAGCGAAGGTGGCGCTCGTCGCCCGCAATGGCGATCTCGCTGCCAAATCCGCCGCCGAACTCGGCCCGGAGCACCTCGGTTTCGCCTGCGATGTGTCCAAAGATGCCGACGTAAAATCCGCCATCGAGCGCGTGCTTGGCCACTACGGCAAACTCGATGCCATCCACAACAACGCCGGCATCGCCACGCCTAGCAAACCGCTTCACGAGACCGACGACGACGAGTGGGACGCGCTCTTTAACATCAACCTAAAAAGCGTGCTCCACACCACCCGCCACGGCATCGAAGCATTGCGGAAATCCAAAGGCTGCATCCTCAACACCTCCTCCCTCGTCGGCGTCATCGGCCAGGAAATCCACGCCGCCTACACCGCCACC
>JAIFNK010000037.1 GCA_020047775.1 Akkermansia sp.
TTTCGGGCTTGACCGGTTCATTCCATATCACCCGCATCCTGATCTCTGCGCCATGGCCGCGAAGAAAACCACCTCCAAAACCGCTTCCGTAAAGGGCAAAGCGAAACCCGCCGTCAAGCCCTCGAAGCCAGCGCCGGCCGCGAAGAAGCCAGCCCCTGTGAAAAAGGCCCCGCCTTCCAAGCCGGTACCGGTCAAAAAGGAGTTGCCCGCCAAGAAAGCCCCATTGCTCAAAAAAGCGGTCGCCGGGAAGCCCGTGAAAAAGGAGTCGCCGCCGGTCAAGGTCGTCGAAAAACAGGCGAAACCCGCCCCCGTCGCTCCGGCCGCTACCGAGGCTCCTGCCAAGGCGGCTCCGGCGGCGAAAAAGGTCGCCCCCGTCAAGCCCCGCTCGTCGGTGGTGGATTTCCCGGCACCTCCCGCTCCGGTCCGCCCTCCTTTCGTGCCACCCAAGGCCGCGCCCGCCCACGCCGACGGACCGGTGGCCCCGGGCAGCAACGGCTCCCACAGCGCGGCCTTTGTCCAAAAACAACGCCAGCGGTTGCTGGATCTCCGTGACGATCTGGTGGACGCCGTGTCCGGCATGGCCCGCGATACCATCCGCAACGCACCGGAAGGCTCCGAAGCATCCGGCAGCGGCCAACACCAGGGAGATGCCGGAAGCGACGCCTACGACCGCGACTTCGCCCTCTCCGTGCTCGCCAAGGAACAGGACGCCCTCTACGAAATCGAGCAGGCGCTCTACCGGATCAAAGTGGGTTCCTACGGAATCTGTGAAATCTCCGCCCGCAAGATTCCCCAAGCCCGCCTTGAGGCCATTCCATTCGCCCGTCTCACCGTCGAATGCCAGGCCCAATGGGAGAAGGAATATGGCAACCGCCGCTTCCGTCCGTCCAACGAAGTTGGCTTCTCCGGAGGAAAATATGTCGAGGATGAAGATTCTGAAACGGTTTCTCTTGACGAGGACGACGATTAAAGCAAAGTCCGCCCCCCAAAGTCATGCCACGCGAGATTATCATTCTAGAATGCACCGAAGCGAAAGCCGAGGGCAAGCCGACCTCACGCTACGTCACCACACGTAACAAAAAGAGCCTCCGCACGCCGGGACGTCTCGAGAAAGTGAAATTCAACCACTTCCTCAAGCGCCGTACCCTTCACCGCGAACTCCGCTAACACCAGCTTCAGTTTCCCATGTCCGAGCCAAAAACAATCCAGCGCCGCATCAACTTCCGCAAGGCGAACCGTAAGATGACGCGTCGTCGTCACGATATCCCTGCCGATCTCGTCGTCGCAACCAATCCGGAGCTTCTCACCAAGTTCACGACTGAAACCGGGAAAATCCTTCCCCGCCGCGTCACCGGAGTTTCCGCCAAGCTTCATCGCAAAATCAACAACGCGATCAAGCAGTCCCGCGCGATCAACCTTCTTCCCTGATCCTCCCGGAGGATCAGAAATTTCGAAAAGCCAATCCGCATCACGCGGGTTGGCTTTTTGCATTTGCGGGAAGGCTCGCGGATGTGGATTGTTCCGCAATTTTTACCTTGGAGCACTCCGTTTGACTTTCTACATTCCGCGCGGCGCAAGCCACTTCCCATGGCCCAAAAAGACTTCACCATCCTCAACAAGCTCGGTATCCACGCACGTCCCGCCGCGCAGTTCGTCAAGACGGCCAATCGCTTCCAAGCGGACATCTTCGTGGAAAAAGACGGTGAGGAAGTGGATGGCAAGTCTATCATGGGTCTCATGATGCTCGCCGCCGGTAATGGCTCCATCATCTCTATCAGCGCTGACGGCGCCGATGCGGAAGCCGCACTCGAAGCGCTCGGTGATCTCATCACCCGCAAGTTCGAGGAGGAGTAATTGGAGCGCGGAATCCAGAGTCTGCGATAGCAGGCATTTCAATCAATGGCGAAGCCCACGCCGGCTGGCCCTCAGGCAATTTATTCCGCACGAAATCCAAAGGCTACGGAACGGTAGCAATTTTCAGAAACAATCTGACCGGGAGCGGTGAACCGGCATCCATCTCAAAACTCGTAACCGTCGCCGGCCAATCCGCAGACCGGAACGTTCCCCGGTCGGTCCAGGCCGCCAGATCGGGCGAGGTCCAGACGCGGTAAGTCCGGCGTGGATCGGATGGCTGCCACGTTTTGTCACTAGCACGTCCTGGCGGGCACCTGAAATCAGTGGTTAAAAATCTCCAATTTCCCCTAGTGTAGGCCCCCTGCCCCGCCGCCGTAGGCACCGCCGCCAAGGGCACCACGGATTTTCGCCTGCCGACGGGGATTTTATCATGGGTTCGTTCTGGCGCTTCCCCGGTCCGACGGTCTAGGCTCTGGTCATGGACGCGTTGATTCATCATCTTGAAGACAAAAAGGATCTAACCCCGCGCGAGGTGGAGGTGGCGGCCGCGCTGTTGCTGGATCCGGCCGCACCGGATGCGAAGAAGGAGCGGTTGCTCGAAGCCCTGTCGCTCAAAGGTGAGACCCCGGGCGAAATCGCCGGCTTCGTCGAGGCGTTCCTCGAACACGCGGTGGATCCCCATCTCGGCCTGATCGAACTGGAAGGCCCGACACTCGATGTCTGCGGCACCGGCGGCGACCAGCTCGATCTTTTCAACGTCTCCACCACCACCATGTTCGTTGCCGCCGCCGCCGGAGCCGTGGTCGTGAAACACGGAAACCGCGGCATCACCTCGAAAAGCGGCGGCGCGGACGTGCTCGAAGCGCTCGGAATCCGCATCGACTTGTCCGCGGACGAGTTCCGCACCTGCATCGAAAAGGCCGGGCTCGGATTCATGTTCGCGCCGATCTATCACCCGGCGTTCAAGTCCGTCATCGCCGTGCGCAAATCGCTGGCCGCCCGGGGCGTGAAGACCATTTTCAATCTCATCGGTCCCTTGCTGAATCCCGCGCGCCCCGAGTGCCAGTTAGTCGGGGTTTTCTCGCGGGATCTTTGTCCGGCGTTTGCTGAAATTTTACAGCGGCTCGGTCGCGAGAGCGCATGGGTCGTGCACGGCACCACGGGTGACGGCCGGTCGGTGGATGAGGTCAGCCTGATGGGCTCGACCCGCATTTTCAAATCCGGCTCCATGCAGGAGATGGACGACGAGGAGGTCCGCCCGCGCGATTTCGGCTTCAAACACGCCGGGGTGGAGGAACTCCAGGGCGGCGATGCCAAGGCGAACGCCATCATCCTCGAAGCGATCCTCGCAGGCCGCGAAACCGGGCCGAAGCGTGACATGGTGCTCATGAATTCCGGTGCCGCCCTCGCCTGCGCCGGACTCGCCGACAACATGGGCGACGGCATCGAGATTTCCCGCGAAATGATCACCAGCGGCGCGGCTCTTGAAAAGCTGCGGCTCTTGCAACAGTTCTCGCGAGCTTGATTTGTCCCAGCCATTTCCCATGAAAATCGTTTTCCGTTTGAATTATCACTCCACCCCCGGGCAGTCGCTTTGGTTGAAATATTCCACCGTGCTCGATGAAAAAGGCGTGCGGTTCGACCAGATCGTGCCGCTGCACTGGCTCAACGACGGACAATGGGAGACCCGCGTGAACATGCGCGGCGCGGGTAGGTTCCGGTTGGAATACAACTATCAGCTCCGGCAGGTCAACGGCGTCGAGCTGGACGAGTGGCACGCGCCGCGAACCGCCGGGGTGGACCTCGACTCGCAGGACGCTTTGTTGTTGCTAGACTCGTGGTGTTCGGCAGGCACCGTGGACTATGCTTTTGAAACGAACGCCTTCCTCGCGGTGCTGCCCGCCCGCGGGCCGTTCCAGGAACTTCCGATGCCGGAAAATGCCAATCACTCGTTCCAACTCCGGATGGCGGCGGTGCCTGCCGGACAGGTGCCCTGCCTGCTGGGAAGCGTCAGCGAGATCGGCAACTGGGGCTGGTTTTCCGCCATACCTCTGGTGGAAACCGCGCCGAATGTCTGGCGGAAAAATCTCTATCTGCCAGTGGATTGGGGGATCGAATACAAGTACGGCTTGTTCGACCTCAAGCTGAAGTGCGTGGTGGGCATGGAGCTCGGCGAGAACCGCAGGATTTCCGCCCGCGCCCTGGCCGCCCGCCAATGGACGAAGGTGGAGGATGAATGTTACCGCCGGGATCACGGCCATCTTTTCCGCGGGGCGGGTGTCGCGATGCCCGTGTTCTCGCTGCGGAGCGAGGACAGCCTCGGCGTGGGCGAGTTCGCGGATCTCAAGCCGTTTGGCGATTGGGCGCATTCGGTGGGACTCAAGCTGATTCAGATTCTGCCAGTCAACGACACAACTTCGACCCACGAGTGGACGGATTCCTATCCGTATTCGGCGATCAGCGTGTTCGCACTGCATCCGCTCTATCTGCGGATCGATGATTTGAATTATGCCATGCCTTCGGCTTTCAAACAGGAACTGGCCACCGCGCGCGAAAAGCTCAATCCCCTGGAGAAGGTGGATTACGAGGCCGTGATGCGGGTGAAAACCAAACTCACCCGCAAGATTTTCGACAAATACCGCGCAGCGATCACCGCGAGCACGGCGTTCAAGGATTTCCTCGCGGAGAACGGCGAGTGGGTGATTCCCTACGCGGTGTTCTGCCTGAAGCGCGATCACTACGGCACCGCCGATTTCAGTCACTGGGAGGAATGGGCCGTCTTCGACCGGGAAAAGGTCGAGGCGCTGGCCGCTCCGGCGCATGCGGACTGGCCGGAGATTTTTTATCATATCTGGCTGCAATACGAGCTCGACCTCCAACTCGCGGACGCGGTCCATCATCTGCATGAGCACGGGCTCGCGCTCAAGGGGGATCTGCCGATCGGGATCGACCGCCAGTCGGTGGACGCGTGGTCCGCACCGCATTTGTTCAAGATGGACGCTCAGGCCGGCGCGCCGCCGGATGACTTCGCGGTGAAGGGCCAGAACTGGGGATTTCCCACCTATAACTGGGAGGTCATGCGGCAGGACGACTACGCCTGGTGGCGTTCGCGGTTCGAGCATCTGAGTCATCATTTCGACGCCTATCGCATCGACCACATCCTCGGGTTTTTCAGGATCTGGCAGGTGCCGACCGGGCATGTCGAGGGCATCATGGGCCACTTCGATCCGGCCGTGCCGATCCACATCGACGAGATCCGCAAGCGCGGGATCGATTTCGAATACAACCGGTTCTGCCGTCCATACATCCGCTGGTATCTTCTGAGAGAGCGCTTCGGCGACGCGGTGGAGTATGTGAAGGGGCGCTTTCTCCACGATTGCGGGAACGGCTATTTCCAGCTGACCGAACAGGTCGCCACGCAGCGCCGGATCGTCGATTTCTTCGCGGAGAACCCGCACGACGATTTCATCCGCGAGGGATTGCTGGATTGCGCGAGCGAGGTGTTGTTTTTCGAAGTGCCCGGCTCGCATGGTACGCTCTATCATCCACGGATGTCGATGCAGGCGACGCGTTCCTATCAGGATCTCGACGACGACATCCGCTGGCGGGTCGAGGAACTTTACAACGACTACTTCTACCGCCGTCAGGAGGATTTCTGGCAGGCCTGCGGCTACGAAAAACTCCCCGCGATGCGCAAGGCCAGCCCGATGCTGCTCTGCGGCGAGGACCTCGGCATGGTGCCCGCCTGCGTGCCGGGGGTGATGAAGGAACTCGGCATCCTGTCACTGGAAATCCAGCGCATGCCCAAGACCCACGAGACCGAATTTTTCAATCCGGCGCAGGCTCCCTACATGAGTGTGGTGAGTCCCTCCACCCACGACATGTCCACCCTGCGCGCGTGGTGGAAGGAAGACAGCCACACGACGGCAAAATTCGCCTGGGAGATGTTCGGCATCTCGTTCCCCGAGTCCGAGCTATCCGGAGAACTGACTACCCGGATCATCGCCCAACACCTGCAATCCCCGGCGATGTGGGCGGTTTTCCCGCTCCAGGATCTGCTGGCGATGGACGAATCCATCCGTCACCCGCAGCCGGAAGAGGAGCGGATCAACGTCCCGGCGATCAATCCGTATTACTGGCGCTACCGGATGCACCTCGGAATCGACGCCCTGGCGGCCTCGGACGGCTTCAACCGCAAACTGCGGCGCCTGCTTGAGGCGACCGGGCGATAACCTGAATTTTCCTTGAGAGGCTGTCTGAAAAACAGGGGGTGGGGACGTCTCGTCCCCACGCATGGATGAGACGTCCAATACTGTCAGGATAGATATAAATTAAGAGAATTCAACCGCAGATGGACAGGATGCACCCAAGGGCATAAATACGCAGATGGAATGGATGAAAACGTAGTCTTCATCTGCGTGTATCTGCGTGTATCTGCGTGTATCTGCGTTCATCTGCGGTTAAAAATTCTTAAACTGACAGCATGGACGAGACCTCCATGCATCGGGAACATCCCCACTTCCCTTCCTCGCTCCCTAAAGCCCGCTTCTCCGGAATTCCCTCTCCCGCATGGATTCTACTTCACCCCGGAATTTGGCAGGTAATCTATCCATAATCGCAATCCAGCAAAATGGCATCCACTCCTCACCCACCCGATCTCCCCTCCTCTTGCTTCACTCATCCATGCCCAATGTCTGTTATAGAGAACCTGAGAATTACTTTGGAAAGTAAATTGTTGAAATGCGTTACCCTATTTAGACTGAAAAAAGACAGCCAGACAGGGTGTTTGGCTTGAGATGTCATTGGACGGGGGGGGCGTGAAGGGATGAGTTGGATGGCCTTGGCCG
>JAIFNK010000289.1 GCA_020047775.1 Akkermansia sp.
CAAACCGAGCCATTGCCTAAATAGCCCGCGTGATTCGGTTCGCCGGTCTCACGGGTCGCCGCGGCAGTGGTCCCGGCGACAGATCCAGACTGATTCGAAATAATTTCCGCAGCAGAAAAATTGTCGTTCGCGGGAGCTGCCCAGCATATCGAGGCGGTTGTGAAGATCAACATAATGGATTTGATCAGGATACCACAATGGTTAAGATTTTTTAATAGTCGCTTCATAATAGTTGATCTGCGTGATAAATATTTGGGAGGGGACAAAGAATAACGCCCAACCAGCTGAGCGGAGAAACTTGTTTGTTAGTTATTAATTGTGAGACTTCAGCAGCGATGTCAATCAAAAATTCTATCCAGAGCCTGTCCCAGGCTTGGCAAGTTCTTCTGACACAATGCTTTAGCTGCGAAAAAAGTGGGCATAGAAGCCCGAAAGACTCCCACGGCGGATTTTTACAAATGACCAATTGATTGATATTTAGTTTTTAGGTACATTTGGCTGAACATTTTCCCTGCGGACGAGCAAAACCGGGCATGGACAACTCCCGCTTCCGCATGCCGGTGCTTTCCGAGCAGCAAATCCTCGACAATGTTCGCGTCAATCTTCTCACCCCCGGCGACGATTCGCAGCGGGAGCGTTTCCGCGAACTCATTGAAAAACATCACTATCTGAAGAGTGACGTCCTCGTGGGCGAACAACTCCACTATGTCGCCGAAGTGGATGGCCGCTGGGTCGCCTTGCTGAGTTGGAGCGCGGCGGCCAACCATCTCAGGGATCGCGAGCGATGGCTGGGCTGGGACATTTCCAAACGCCGCCGCCTCGCCCTGGTCGCCAACAACACCCGCTTCCTCATCCTGCCCGGGCCGGATTGCCCCAATCTCGCCAGCCGCGTGCTCGCGCTGTGCTGCCAGCGTCTGGCCGATGACTGGCCGATGACTGGCTGCACAGCTATGGGCATCCCGTGCTGGTGGCCGAGAGTTTCGTCGATAGCCAATTGTTCCGCGGCACCTGCTACAAGGCGCAGGGCTGGTCACTGTTAGGCGAGGCTCAAGGCAGTGGGCGCAGTCGCCAGGATTACTACACCGAGCACGGCAGACCCAAGCAACTCTGGATGCGCGAACTCCAGCCCAAAGCTAGGGCCGAGCTGAGCGCCAAGCGTTTGCCCGCCGAACTCCAGCACGTCGAGGACGCCGTCATCCCCCGTTGCGAGGCCACCGGTCCGCAGCTGCGCAAACTGCTCGTCCTCTGCCGCCAAGTGCCCGACTGGCGGGCGAAAAAAGGCAAAGACTACCCCTTGCACTGTCTGCTGGCCATCATGGTCATGGCCACCCTGGCAGGCATCGTGCGCGGCCAGCGCGATCTAGCCGCCTTCGCCTCCAAGCTCACGCCGTTCCAACCCCGCACGCTGGGCAGCTACCGAAACCGCCGCAGCAGCTATGATTATCCCAAGGAAACCACCTTCCAGCGCGTGCTCGCCAAGCTCGACGCCGCCGCCTTCGAGCGCATCCTCATTGAGTGGGAAATCCAGCGCACCGGGGCCGCCGGCGGACAAGACGATCAAGTGGGCATCGACGGCAAAGCCCAGAGGGGCAGCACCCCTCATGTCAGAGACGAACAAAAAGCCCAGCTCGTCAGCGCCCAGAGCCTGCCCTCGGGACGGGTCCTGGGCACCGTAGCCGTGGAGGAAAAAAGCAACGAAATCCCCGCCGCCCGTGAGTTGCTAGGCCGCCTCGGTCCGCTAGACGGCAAACTTATCATGTTAGATTCGCTCCACTCCTGTCAACAAACCCTGCGCCAGATCTACCAAGACAACGGCGCGGACTACATCATGCCGGTCAAAGGCAATCAATCCGGCTTAGAGGCCCGGGCCACCGCCTGCCTGCCGCCAGACCGCCCGACGGCGGTCATTTCCCCCCTCGGGCGAGACCTTGCCAATGCCACCGCTAGCGTGCGTTACCGCCGCAAGCGAGGATAAGAACAACCGTTCCCGCCACGAGCGGCGCACGCTGCGCTGGGTAGGTGTCGATGCCGAAACGCTCTGCTGCGTGGCAGCGCGATCCGTGGTGGAAATCACCCACGAAGTGGAGATCCTCAAAGGCAAGGACAAGGGCAAGCGCACCAAGGAAAGCGTGGTGTATGTATGCACGCTGGATCCGGATCCGGCGCGAGGCCAGGAATTGCTAGAACGGGTTCGCCATTATTGGGGCATCGAAGGCGAACTGCATCAACGGCTCGATGTAAGTTGCTGAGAAGACTCTAGCCGTGTGCGCAACCGCAATGCCCTTCTTGTGCTGGGTATTTTACGCCGCGCCACATTGGGCATTTACCTCCACTGGCGCAAACACCGAAAAAACAAGCGCCAATCTACCGTCAAAGACTTCCATGACGCCATGAACCGCTTCAACAATCGCCTAGCCTTCTCCACCATCAGCTCAAACTGACCTTCCACCCGTGCAAAAATCCGTCGTTGCTCCACGTCCTGTGGTTGTGCTGGCGTGCGGCCATGTCGGCAAACCGTCATATTGCCGTGGTCATGGATCTCAACCGGCCGCACAAGGAGAGTCATTTTCCGAATTCCGCGACCAGGGCGGAGACGGTGGCTTTGGCATCGCCATAGAGCATGCGGGTGTTCTCGCCGAAGAAGAGCGCGTTTTCGAGACCGGAGAAGCCGGTTCCCTTGCCGCGCTTGAGGCAGTAAACGGTCTTGGCCTCGTGGGCGTTGATGATCGGCATGCCGTAAATCGGGCTGCCGGGGTCGTTGAGCGCGGCGGGGTTCACCACATCGTTGGCACCGATGACGATGGCGACATCGACCGTGGACATAACCGGATTCACTTGGTCCATTTCAAAAAGCTGTTCGTAGGGAACGTCGGCTTCTGCTAGTAGAACGTTCATATGGCCGGGCATGCGGCCGGCGACCGGGTGGATGGCGAAGCGGATTTCCGCGCCGTTGGCCTCTAGCAGTTCGGCGAGCTCCTTGACGGCGTGCTGGGCCTGCGCGACGGCCATGCCGTAGCCGGGGATGAAGACGACGCTCTGGGCGGCTTCGAGCACATAGTAGGCGTCCTCGGTGGAGGAGGCTTTCATTTCGCCCTTCACCTCGCCGGCGGCTTGCACGGTGGCGCCGAATCCGCTGAAGAGCACGTTGCCGATGGTGCGGTTCATCGACTTGCACATGATCAGGCTGAGGATGATGCCGGACGCGCCGACAAGGCAGCCGGCGACGACGAGCACGTTGTTGAGGATGATGAAGCCCGCCATGGACGCGGCGATGCCTGATAGGGAATTGAGCAGGGAAATGACAACCGGCATGTCACCGCCGCCGATGGGGATGGTCATCAAGACGCCGAGCACGAGCGAGAGGATCACGAGCACGACTCCGGAAATGAAGGCGACCTCGCTGTCCACGCCCGCGGTCAGCAGGCCGATGCCGACGAGCGAGGCGGCCATCATGAGGAGATTGATCAGCTTCTGGCCGGCGAAGAGCGTGGGCTTGCCGGAGATTTGCCCGGCGAGCTTGGCATAGGCGACGACGCTGCCGGTGAAGGTGATGCCGCCGATCAGGATGGTCAGGCCGATGGCGACGAGCACGAACCAACCGGGCACGGTGACGCCGCTCTGGGCTTCCAACAATTTCAGATAACTGTCCATCCCGTTGTCGCGCAGCTTAATGTATTCCGCCGCGCCGACGAGCAGTGAGGCGAGCCCGCCGAAGCCGTTGAAGAGCGCGACCATTTCCGGCATGGCCGTCATCTGCACGCGGTAGGCGGCGACGATGCCGATGATGGAACCCAGCGCGATGCCACCGGCGACCATCCACCAGTCGAGGCCCAGATAGAGCAGCGTGGCGACGACGGCCATCAGCATGCCGACGGCGGAAAGCCGGTTGCCGCGGCGCGCGGTGTCCGCGGACCCGAGCATCTTGATCCCGAAGATGAACAGGATCGAGGAGATGATATAAAGCAGATTGATGAGGACGGCGTTCATAGCTTGGGTCCTCCCTTTTTCTTGAACATGGCGAGCATCCGGTCGGTGACGATGTAACCGCCGACGACATTGATGGTGGCGAGCACGACGGACGCGAAGCCGAGCCATTTCGCCAGCGGGGATTCACCGATGTTGAGCGCTAACAGCGCGCCGACGATGGTGATGCCGGAAATCGCGTTGGACCCGCTCATCAGCGGCGTGTGGAGTTGAGAGGGAACTTTCGCGATCAGTTCGAAGCCGAGAAAGATCGACAGGGTGAAGGCGAAAAGCAGTAACAGCAGTGGGGCGAGTTCCATGGTTGTCAGGGGTTTTGAAAGCGTTCGTGAACGATCTTGCCAGCGTGGGTGAGCATGCAGCCCTTGATGATTTCATCGGTGAGCTTGAGCGGGAAAGTCTTGGCCCCGGCGTCCCAGAAGTGCTCGATGAGGTTCACCATGTTTGCCGCGAACATCTGGCTGGCATGACGGGGCACGCGGCGCTCGAGCGCGCTCCAACCGATGATCCGGACGCCGTTGTCCGTGACGGTTTCCTGATCGGCCACGGTGCCCTCGACATTTCCGCCGCCCTCGGCGGCGAGGTCCACGATGATGCTGCCGGGCCGCATGCCGGAAATCATTTCGCGGGTGAGGAGGATGGGTGCCTTGCGGCCGAAAACCTTGGCGGTGGTGATCACGATGTCGCAGGCGGCGCAGACTTTCGCCATGCCGTCGCGCTGGAGTTGAACCTGTTCCGGCGTGAGTTCCCTGGCGTATCCCTGCTCGGTCTGGCCGACCTCGCCGATGTTGATCTTTACGAATTTCGCGCCGAGGGATTTCACCTGTTCCTCAACCACCGGCCGGGTGTCGAATGCCTCGACCCGGCCACCTAACCGCCGGGCGGTGGCGATGGCCTGCAAGCCCGCCACGCCGACACCGATGATGAACACCTTGGCCGGAGAAATCGTGCCTGCCGGAGTCATCATCATCGGCAGGATGGAGTCAAGCTGGCCGGCGGCGGTGACGACGGCCACGTAGCCTGCTAGATTTGCCTGGCTGCTGAGCACGTCCATTTTCTGGGCGATGGTGGTGCGCGGAATGAGTTCACTGCACAGGGTGGTCACTCCGGCGGCGGCGTAGGCTTCGATGCGCTCGCGCAAGTCGAACGGGTCCATCAGCCCGGTCGCCAGCGAGCCGGGTTTTTGAAGGCGGATTTCATCGATCGCGGCAGGCAGAACCCGCAACACGAAGTCCGCACTACCGATGGCGGCGGCGCGGTCGGAGACGATCGAAGCCCCGGCGGCTGCGTAATCCGCATCCAGATGACCGGCACCCATTCCGGCACCGGACTCGATGCCGACTTGCGCGCCGAGTTTCACCAGCCTGGCGGCGGCGGCGGGGACCAACGCGACACGGGTCTCCAGCGGACGGGTTTCCTTGGGAACGAAAATCAACATGGTTTCAGCCGGGGTTTTACAACTCCAAACTCAAACGAAAACCCACCGCTCCTCGCAAGGGCAATCTGGCAGGATCGCAAACGATGCGTGGAAAACGAGCCTTTGCGCGCAAGTCGGCTCACGCGAACAGCGTGGTCACCGGCTTGCCTTTGTTTCCGACCGAGAAGGGGCGGCCACTCGGGCTGACGGCCTCCTGTTCGATCGGCATCCCGCAGGCATGGGCGACGGTGGCGTGCAGATCGCCGACGGTGACCGGGTCGCTCTTCACTTGTCCACCGGCATCATCGCTGGCCCCGTGGACGAAACCGCGCTTGGCTCCGCCACCGGCAACGACGCATGAGAACACCAACGGATGGTGACCCCGTCCACTGCCGTCAAACTGCGGCTTGCGGCCGAACTCGGTGGCCACCACCACCATGGTGCTGTCCAACAGCCCGCGCGAATCCAGATCGCTGACAAGCGCGGCGAACGCCGTATCGAACTCCGATCCGCGGTCCTCCATCCCGCCTTCGAGATCCTTGTGCATGTCCCATCCGCCGCTTTCCACTTCCACGTAGCGGACGCCTCCTTCAATCAACCGGCGGGCCAGCAGACAGCCCTGGCCGAATCGGTTTTCCCCATACTTCGCCCGCAGATCGGCGGGCTCCTTCGTGAGGTCGAAGCACTCCAAATCCTTGCCCTTCATCAGGCGCAGCGTGCTTTCATAGAAATCATTATACGCCGCGACACTGCTGTCCTTCACCTGGTCGGTGAACTTGCGGTCCATGTCCTTGAGCAGCGAGAGGCGCTTGTCCATGGTGGCGGCATCCGCCCGGGAGATGGCGTTTCGCAGTCCTTCATCGGGATCGAGGATCGGCAGCGGGCTCATGGTGGCAGGGAAAAATCCGTTGCCGTGGTTGGACGGGCGGTTGATGCAAACACTGCTCGGCAAGGTCCGGTGACTCTCTCCCAGATAGTGCTGCGCCCAGGCACCCAGCGTGGGGTGCACGATGGTGCCACGCTTTTCAAAGCCGGTGCGCATCAGATAGCGGGCGGACTCATGCACGCCGACCTTGGCCGTCATGCTGCGGATGACCGTGATCTTGTCCGCGATCTTCGCCGTTTCCGGGAGGTAGGATGAAACCTGATAGCCTGCCTTGGTGCTGACCGCATCGCCGGGGCCCTTCGACTTGCCGGTCTTGGGATCGAAGCTGTCGATCTGGCTCAGTCCGCCCGAGAGCTGGAGCATGATCACCGCC
>JAIFNK010000132.1 GCA_020047775.1 Akkermansia sp.
CCGCCTCCGGCTCACCCAGACGATCGACTATCGAGACAATGCGATTCTCCCCAAGAAGGGCTGGCACCTGGCCATGCCGCTGGAAATCGGCGCGGCCCTCGGCGATGTCTCCACCTCGTATGTCATGGCGGAGATGTCCGGTGGCTGGTACCACACCTTCGCCAAGGACTATCAGATCGTGCTCGGCGGGGCTTGGGGAGTCATCGTGCCATCGGGTGACGGGACCGACCTGCCGATTGATCTGCGGATGTTCAACGGCGGCGCCCGCAGCGTGCGCAGTTTCCCCGAGCGCGAACTCGGCCCGCGCGTCAACGACTACCCGACCGGCGGCGAGGCGAAGTGGCACGCCAACTTGGAATTGATCCGCAACATCGCCGGGAGTTTGAAAGCCGTCAGCTTCATCGATGTTGGCAGCCTCTCGCGGAATTACGACGAACTCGGCACGAGCGACGTGGATCTCGCCGCCGGCCTCGGGCTCCGGTTGGACCTGCCCATCGGCCCCGTGCGGCTGGAATACGGCTATAACCTGACCCGCGACACCGACGAGCCGGTGGGCACGCTGCATTTTGCCATCGGCGCGGCATTCTGATTTCCGCTAAATGCCGATGCTCCCACCATTGCCGTTGACCCGCATCCCCTCACTGGCGAGGCTACGCCCATGTTTATCGATCACATCCGGATTTTCGGAAAAGCCGGCGACGGCGGAAATGGCGTCGTCTCCTGGCGCAGGGAGAAATTCGTCCCCCGTGGCGGCCCCGATGGCGGCGACGGCGGCGCGGGCGGCGACATCGTGCTCGTCGTGGATGCCTCCACCGACAATCTCCGGGCCTACCACTATGACCCCAAGCTCATCGCCGAAGACGGCAAAAACGGCGCGGGCGGCCGCAAAACGGGGAAAAGCGGCAAGCAGGTCGTTGGCAAGGTGCCGCCGGGCACCGTCGTTTACCGCAGCAACGCGGTGACCGTGCAGGAGGCGGTGGAATTCGAGCGCAGCACGGAAGGCATCGACCTGGAACCCATCGCCGACCTCACCGAGATCGGGCAGGAATTCGTGCTCTGCAAAGGCGGCGAACCCGGACAAGGGAACTGGAATTTCAAAACCGCCACCAACCGCACCCCGGTCGAGCACACGCTCGGAACCCCCGGCGAGCAGTCGGTTTTCTATCTGGAGCTCCGTCGCATCGCGGATGCCGGGCTGGTCGGATTCCCCAACGCGGGAAAATCCACACTGCTCGGCGCGCTTTCCCACGCGAAACCGAAAGTCGCTTCCTATCCGTTCACCACGCTTCAGCCGGTCGTCGGCGTCGTCGAGTTTCCCAGCTACCGCCGCTGCACGATCGCGGACATTCCCGGCCTGATCGAGGGTGCTCACGAGAACTGCGGGCTCGGCCACGAGTTCCTCCGCCACATCACCCGCTGCCGGGTGCTGCTGTTCGTCATCGACATGGCCGGCAGTGAAGGCCGCGACCCGATCAGCGACTTGGAAATCCTCCGGCGCGAAATCAAGGAATATGACGACGACCTCGCCCGCTTCCCGTGGAAAATCATCGCCAACAAAATGGACCTCGAAGGCGCCGCCGAAAACCTCGAAATTTTCCGCAACCGATTTCCCAAGGTCGACATCATCCCGATTTCCGCCGACACCGGTCTTGGCTTGGAGAACCTCAGGCAGGTGCTCGACAATGAAGTCGGCCATCGCACCGACAAATAGCCGCCGACCTCGCATGGATCGATCCCACCAAACGGTGTTCGTTTATGGAACCCTCCGGCGCGGAGGTTCCAACCACTTCCGCATGGCCGGTGCGGAGTTCATCACCTCCGGCACCATCACCGGGCGGATGTACCGGATCGACTGGTATCCCGGCATCGTGCTCGATCCCGCCGGGGATGAAATCCACGGGGAGGCCTACTCGGTTGACCCGGACCTGTTGGCCGCGCTGGATGTTTTCGAAGGTGTCTCGGCCGGTGAGGTGGATGGCAGCGAATATCGCCGCGTCCTGACCACCGTCGTGAAAAAAGACAGCAAAATCCTCAACGCCTGGGTCTGGGAGTGGCTTGGCATGGTCGATGAAAGCCAGCGCATTTCCGACGGTGATTGGTTGAAAGAGGACTAACTGCCATGCGACACCGCGAGATCATGTCTGCCATCCATTGGGCCAGGCGGGTCAACCGCTCCTGGCTTGTGCGCAGTAATCTCAACGACCACACGGAAGCCTGGCTCGACTACCTCGCCACCCTCGACGACGGACGCCTCCTGGAATCCTGCGAACTCGCCCGCGCGATGTGTGAGCAACGACTGCCGGACGACGACCCGAAACCTTGGTTCTACTCGGGAATCTTCCAACTTGCCACGGAAGCCGAGGCGAAGCGGTTTCTTGACACCCACCGGGTGACCAAAGCCACGGTTCCAAGCATGGCGGATGCGCCGGAAGTCCACCTCTGGCTCGACCGGGTCGGCCCCGAAACCCGGGAACTGCTCGCCCGTCTCCATCAGGAACTCGCCCGGTTGCGGCGGGCATCGGATGGCGCTGACCGTGAGGATGGTCGCCGCCGGGCACCCTGATTAGGGAAATTGTAAATCTCACAGAAGCATCTTCACCGCTGCGGGCACCTTGAACCGGCGCTTCTCCGGCTGTGGGTAGTCGCTGAGAAGCGCGTTGATCCACTCACGGTTCGTCGTGATATCGTTCAATTCAATAAAGGTCTGCCCGGACTCTGAAATCAGCCGGTAGTTTTGGATATGGATTTGAAGCGGGCTTGTCTCACCCTTCAGCTCGAGGTCCAATTCGATATTCTTGTTTTGTGAGTCGATTTTGATGTTGGTCATTTTTCCGATGTGTGGTTTCGCTTGGTTGAACCAACTCATGACCGCTTGGCCAAGCAGGAGATCCTTGCCTTGTTTGAGAATGGGGAGTGAAAAAAGTGATGTGATATTCATGTGGGTGACGAGGATTGGAATTCAAGGCGGATCATGGCGATTTCTCCCCATGGCGAATCCTTGGAGGCATTGGATTGAAGGCCATACTCCACCCCGGCAGCAGGAATATCGAGATTCCCATGCTCAACAGAATTCCGATCACGGCGACCGTTCCCAGACTGACCAGCGCGTCGCTGGAGGAAAACACCAGGGACCCGAAGCCGATCACGTTGGACGCCCCGCAGAATAACAGCGCCTTGCCGGTGCCTTGCCAGAGGTCTTTGAAATCCCCGCCGGTCCGCCGCAGGCTCAGGGTGACGTGGATGGCGTAGTCGATGCCGGTGCCTAGCAGCAGCGGCGTGGCCATGAGGTTGACGAAATTCCACTTCAGCCCGGTGACGCTCATGATGGCAAGCAGCAGCAGCGTGCTCAGGGCCATCGCGAACAAGGCCCGTCCGACATCGCCGGGGCGGCGGAAGATGGCGATCATCATGGCGACAAGCAGGACGAACATCGGCACGAGCATGCGGACCATGTCCTCGCGGACGAGTTTTGCGATTGCGGGTTTGAAAAGGTCCCAGCCGCTCAACCAGATGCCGTCGCCGGTTAGCGCGCGGAATTTTTCGTAATCCGCGCCGGCGGGATCCGCGCCGGTGGCGGGTTCCACCGAACCTAGCAAGTAGCCGCCGCCGCCTTCCTTGCGGGTGAGAAACATGCGCATCACCTCCTGCGCGGCGGGGGATTGCGGGAAGACGAGACCCGGGTCCGCGGCCTGGCGGGCGATGGCGTCGAGCACCGCGCGGCCAAGAGCCAGGCCCTGCTCGGCGAATCCGGCGGCGTCGGCTTCGCGCAGCAAGCGGTCCCGGTTCTCCGCGAGAGATGCGAGCACCGGGCGGTTAGTCGTTTGTCGCGCGGCATCCGGCCACCAGTCATCGGGAAGCGCGACCTGACCGATGACGCCAGGCGCGGCGTCGATCCGGCGGCGCGCTTCTATCAGGCGGGTGGACATCTCCGCATCGGACTTCGCCTCAATGACGAGGCCGAGTGATTTCCCGCTGTAAGCCGGGAAGGCCTTCTGGACGTGTTCGAAGGTTTCCATGGCCTCGCTGTTTCGCGGGCGCATGATTTTCGAGCTGAATTCCGCGCCGGGAAGGCCGTGGATGAGCAAGATGGCGATGGCGGCGAGTGACAGGCTTCCCGTGATCGCCCACGACAATTTGCCGCGCGGCAGGATTTTCCCGGAGCCGCGTGCCGGTTCGCGATCCACACCGAACCTCGCGACGAACGGCAGGTAAATGACCAGCATCAGGACGGCCGCCGCACTGAGGCCGATGGCGACGATGCTGCCTAACTGCGCCATGCCCGGCAGTCCGCCGAGGTTGAGGGCGAGAAAAACGACAGTCGTGGTGAGAGCGCCAAACGCCACCGGCTTGCCACAGGCTCTGAGCAGCGCCTTGCGGTCGTGGCCGGCGACTTTCGCCTCCTGACAGATCACCAGCCCGTAGTCCACCGCGAGGCCGATGAGGATTTCGATGGAGCTGAGCGCCATGATGCTGAGCTCTCCGTAGAGCCAGCCGGCCACGCCCAGGGCGACGGCGAAGACGAGGATCAGGATTCCCGTCAAACCCAGCAGCAGGCTGAAGCGCCGCTGCATCCACCAGAAAAGCAGGCCGATGAGCCCGAGCGTGACGCCGATGGAGCCGCTCAAATCCTTCTCCATCGCAGTGCCGATTTCCGAGGAAAACGCGGGCTCGCCGGTGAAACGGACGTTGAGTCCGCTGCCATCCGTCGCCTGCCAGCCGGTCACGGATTTCCGAAGATTCCGCAACCACACCTCCGCCTCGCGATAGCTCTTCATCGGAGCCGGGGCATCAACGAATAACAGATGCGTGCGACCGTCCCCGCTCTCGAACGCCTCGCCGCCCTGGCCGGATGAATTCATCAGCGCGCCGATCGCCGGATGATTGAGAAAACCGAACGGGTCGTGCGCGAGCATGACCATGTCCATGCCCTCCATGGACGTCGCCACACGGGCTAGCGAGGCTTTCACCGTCGCTTCGGAGTTTGCCGGTCCGAGTCGTCCGGTCTGGGCGCGGGTGAACGCGGGATCGCCGTTGAGCCAGAGGTAGGCGAGTAAATCGGCGATGCCCGCCGGTTCCTCGTTCCACCGAGGTTTCCAGCGGGCCTGTTTGACCACGCCTGCCTGTTCGAGCAGTTTTCCTAACGACTCTGCCGCTGCGGAGAGAGTGCCGGCATCGTTCTCGCCACCCTCGATGACGAGGATCAGTTCGTTATTGCGGGAAAACGCTTCGTGGAAGGCTTTCAGTCCTTTCACCTCCGGCAATTCGCCGGGCAGCATCGAGAGGATGTCCGTGTCGAAGCGCAGCCGCGTCAGCCCGAACGACGCGAACAGGATCGCGGCGACGAGGATAAAGGGGACTGCCAGGCGGCGGAACATGCCCGGACTCAAGCGTGATTCGGCCGGCGCCGCAATGCATGATCGTCCGGGGATGAATTTGGAGCGGGTATTCCTGACTCATTGGGTGAAATCCGGACGGACACCCGGTTTTCCCGAGCCCGGTGGCGGACGAACTAACAATCCGAGCGGACGAGTCTATTCGGGGGGCTCGGATTCCTTGATTTTCCCGGCAGCCTCGCCGGCGGCTTTCGAGGCATCTTCGAGTGCTTTGGCGGCTGCGGCCTTGGCGGCGTTGGTAGCTTCCGACATCTTCTCCTTGGCGGTTGCGGTGGCGTCCGCCATTTTTTCCTTGGCCACCTCGGTGGCTGCCTTGGCTTCGTCCTTGGCGGCTTCCATCTTTTCGCCGGCGGCGTTTTTCATTTCCTTGACTCCTTCGGCCATTTTTTCAGCGCCGGCGTTCATTTTTTCGGTGGCGGTTTCTTTCGCGACATCGATTTTCTCACGGGTGGTCTTGGCCGCCTGTTCGCAGGCAACGAGCAGCAGAGGCAGGGCGAGTGTGGCAATCCGGAGTTTGGTTTTCATTTTGATTGGGGGTTGGTTTGGTTCATTCGGCTTCGGGGAAGCCAACGTCTAAGATAGAAACGTTCCGGTTGTTGTCAAAGAATGGATTTTTCGTGGTTGGAATCCGCTGATTTCGGGATTTACGCCACCCGGGGGCCTGTCACGATCCGCGGCGTGCACCCACCCAAGAAACGCCTCGCCGGCATCCTGATTCCCGCTTTTTCCACCCGTCGCGAGGGCGATCTCGGGATCGGTGACACACTCGCCTTTCGGGAATGGATCGACTGGGCGGCCGACCATCGGGTTGGCTTCATCCAGCTTCTGCCGATCAATGAGAACGGCACTGACGAAAGCCCTTACAGCGGGATTTCCTCGGTGGCGCTGGATCCGATTTACCTGGCCTGCGAGGTTTCGCAAATTCCCGGGCTGGAGGAATCGGACATTGCCGCCGCCCGCGAGCGCTTGAAGGCGGTCCTGCAAGCCCCACTGGTGAATTATCCGGTCGTGCGCGGTGCGAAGCGGAATCTGCTGGAACTCGCGTGGTCGAGATTCGACAAGGCGGACAAGGCGCTGGTCAAGGAGTTCAGTCATTTCAGAAAAGCGGAAGCGGAGTGGTTGGAGGACTACTGCCTGTTCCGCTATCTGATGGAGGTGCATGGCGAGGCGAAGAGCTGGAACCAATGGCCGGAGTCTTGCAGCAATCCGGAGCGGGCGCGGTTGTTTCTGGA
>JAIFNK010000071.1 GCA_020047775.1 Akkermansia sp.
ACGCTATTTCCGCTACTTCATCAATCGAGCACACGGAAACCTCCTCCTCTTCCCGCATGAACCGCTCGCATGAATCCGCCAGCCGTTGTGCCGCGAGTGTCGGCTGATCAGGCTTTGCGCCACCGGATCAGTTCGAGGTCAAAACCCGGACATCAAGGCCAGCGATCCGGCGGAAGCGGGCTTCATCACGAGGCCCGACCAGGACTCCACATCCCAGACAACGCGCAGTGGCCGCCACGGCGATGTCGTTTTGGGGAATCATCGTGCCGCTTTGGGTCAACTCGGCGAAGATGTCGGCATGGTGTTCGGCGGTTTCGGCGGTGAATGGCTCGATCCCCATCACGCGGCGCAAGGCTTCGAGACGTGCCATCCGGCGGGCGGCGCGTGCTGCTGAATCGGCCAGGCGGACGCCGGCCAACGCTTCTGCCCAGACCACGGCGGGCATCACCAGTTCCTCGCTGGCGTCGAGGGCGAGGGTAAGCCCGTCATTCTGGGCCCGTTCCCATGCCACTAATGCGGAAGTGTCGAGAATCAGGCCCATGGATTGGCAGCGGGTTGATCGGCCTCGTTCACTTTCTCCAAATCGTCGGCGAACGACGGGTCGCGTGGCAGACGGGCGACGGCGGTCAGCAATTCTCCCCATGTCGCGCGGCGGGACCCGCTGGCTGGCGAGAGTTCGGCGATCGGTTGGTCGTTCTTGTTGAGAAGGAAATGCTCGCCCTTGTGTTTCACTCTTGCGAGGTAGTCACCCAAATGGCGCGCTGCGTCAGTTGTGCTGATAGGAATGGCCAGCATACGTAAATATGTAATTTACAAAGTTCTGAAAATCAAGAGCATCTATTTGATGGAAAACGACGCTGGGCATGTATGAATTTCAGCAAGGGCGGATTTCAGGGACGCCTTGGCGGTTTGCTGGTCGTGGTGAGACTGGAGACTGGGCCACACGTCGGCGGGCCAATCGAAGTAGCGTTCGAGGCGCATGGCGGTGTTTGTCTACGGTGAGTGCGCGCTTGCCCTTCGCCATGGGCAAACCAAACGTCCGGCTTTGCCAAGCGTTTTGGTAATACTCATGCCAATTTGAATACCGTTGGCAACTTGATAGCGCAAGGGTGAAGCTTGAGCCAGAAGCCGGCAGGGCTTGGGTTTTGAGAATGGGGGTGAGGCCGGTTCGCGGGCATCAGCGTCGGTTGGAAAAAAGAATGCAGGCAGGATGTCTAACCCCTTTGTTTCAGATCATGCGGGCGGCTCCTCGGCTTCCCAATCTTCGAGCCGCAAGCCGGTGACTCGTTTGAATTCACGGATGTTGTGGGTGACGATCGTTAGGCCGAGCGAGAGGGCTTGGCCGCAGAGTTGCAAATCGTAAGGGCCGATCTTGGTGCCGGATTTCTCAAGCTGGAAACGGATTTCCGCTGTTTTCAGGGCTGAGTCCCAATCGAAGGGTAAGAGGTGCAAGGGTTCCAGAAAGGTGGAGACTTTTCGCCCCGCGCCTTCAGGGTCGTTGCAACGGAACACTCCGGCGAACAACTCGAAGACGCTCACCATCGATACCGCACAATCCTCGGGACTGCGGGCGGCGAGTGCCCGCATGACCTTGGGATTTCCGCGCATGGCGGCGATGCAGACATTGGTATCGAGGAGGTAGGTCATCCGGTGAATTCCACGATGGGCGGGAGTTCGCCTTGGTCGGGCCGGGTGAAATTGGCGTCATCAATGCGGATGTTTGCGAAGAATCCATCGGGCCAGGTGGAGGCTTTGACTGGCACCAACAGCACTCCATCGCCAAGACGGCGAATCGAGACTTCCCGGCCTTCGAACCTCAGTTCTTTGGGGATTCTCACCGCCTGCGAGCGCCCGTTTGTAAACAACGTCGTTGTCATAGCTGGTATATACCCGATCCGCGTCAAGCGGTCAACGAGCAAATCCAGACTCACGGCGTCGGGTTTTTCCCGCGAATTGGCCCCGAAGATTGACGGCACGGGATTCGCATGCACAATCCCGCCGCCGGGCGGAAAAGCCGCATCGGTATTTTGAAAATACTGTCATGCCTACTACTATTGCCATCAACGGATTCGGCCGCATCGGTCGCCTCGTCTTCCGTGCCCTCGTCGAACAAGGTCACCTTGGAACCACCTTCAACGTCGTCGCCGTGGGTGATATCGTTCCTGCGGACAACCTCGCCTATCTTCTGAAGTACGACTCCACCCAGGGTCGCTTCGCAGGCACCGTTTCCTCGAAAAAATCATCCCCCTCGCTTGAAGAAGACGACATCATCGTGGTGAACGGCCACGAAATCAAAGTCGTCAGCGCCCGCAGCCCGGAAGGCCTGCCATGGAAGGAGCTCGGCGTGGAAGTCGTCATCGAGTCCACCGGACTCTTCACCGAAGCGGAAAAAGCCAAGGGCCACATCACTGCCGGTGCCAAGAAGGTCATCATTTCCGCACCTGCCAAGGGCGAGGACGCCACCTTCGTCGTCGGCGTCAATGACGAGCTTTACGATCCTGCGAAGCACCACATCATCTCCAACGCGAGCTGCACGACCAACTGCCTTGCGCCGATCGTCCACGTGTTGCTCAAGGAAGGATTCGGCATCGCCGAGGGTCTGATGACCACCATCCACTCCTACACCGCCACCCAGAAGACGGTGGACGGTCCATCCAAGAAGGATTGGAAAGGCGGCCGCTCGGCTGCGATCAACATCATTCCATCCACCACCGGTGCGGCAAAGGCCGTGGCGCTCGTCTGCCCGGAAGTGGCCGGCAAGCTCACCGGCATGGCATTCCGCGTGCCGACCCCGACCGTTTCCGCAGTGGACCTCACGGTGAAGACCGTCAAGCCGACCTCCCTCGCCGAGATCAAGGCCGCGCTGAAGAACGCTTCCGAGACCTACCTCAAGGGTATCCTCTCCTACACCGAGGACGAAGTGGTTTCCACCGACTTCATCCACGATAAGAGCTCGTCGATCTTCGACGCCGGCTCGTCCATCGAACTGAACTCCACGTTCTTCAAGCTCATCAGCTGGTATGACAACGAGTGGGGCTATTCGAACCGCGTCATCGACCTCCTCACGGACGTCGTGAAAAAGGGAATTTGATTCCTGACACTGGAAAATCATTTGAAAACGGCGGTCCGCAAGGGCCGCCGTTTTTTTTTGCTGGAGCGCGGAATGGACTTCGGCGCGATTTTTTCTCAGCATTCGCAGGGAACCAATTGCGCAGTCCGCCTTACGATTTCCTCCATCGCGTCCATGTTTTCCTCGAGAACGGCGACGAACGCGAACTGGTTCCTGCAGCGGTCGAGATTGTGGTCGGGACGGTTGGTTTTGAAATAGGTGTCCCCGTCCAGATAGTCTGTCAGGAAGCGGATGCCACATTCCAGCGTGATGAGTTTGCCGGAGAACGCGAGCAGGGAGAGCTCGGCATCATTGAGAAACGTCGCGGCGGATAGATAGCCCTTCACAAGGGCTTCAAAGCGATCCAGTCGGATGCCGATCTGTCCCAAATTCGCCTCATCTTCCCGCGTCGTCGGCGCGGCGGTGCGGACCATGTCGCCGAAGTCGTAGAGCGCGGAACCGGGCATGGTGGTGTCCAGATCGATCACGCAGACACCCTCGGCCGTCGCGATGTCGAGAAGCACGTTATTGAGCTTGGTGTCGTTGTGGGTGACTCGCTCCGGGATGATTCCGGATGCAATGAGGTCGGTGATGCGCGGGCAGTCCGCGGCGCGGGCGCGGACAAAAGCGATCTCGGCCTGCACCGTGGCGGCGCGACCGGCGATGTCGGTTTCGATCGCGACTTCGAGTGCCGCCAGCCGCTGGGGCGTGTCGTGGAAGCCAGCGATGGTCTCGTGCAGCCTCTCGCCTGGCAAGTTGGCGGTGAGGGTTTGAAACGCGCCGAACGTCCTCGCTGCCTGATAGGCCTGCTTGTTGCACTCGATCTCGTCGTAGCCGCGGGTGCGCTCGATAAACGGATAGGTGCGCCAGAGGTTTCCCGCCGCGTCGAACGCGTAGGGCTTGCCGTCCCAGGCGGGAATACAGGTGAGCGTGCGGCGGTGGGCCTCGGGATGACCCTCGGCAAGAAGCCGCGCCAGCGCGTGGCTGGTCACGCGGGCGACGTTTTCCATCACTTGGATGGGATTCTTGAAGACGTGGTGGTTGATCCGCTGATGGATGTAGCGGATGCGGCTGCCGGCCTGATCATACCAGGCGCAGTAGGTGTCATTGATGTGTCCGGAGCCGAATGGCTGCGCTTCGACAAAGTCGGCGCGCATCTGGAACAGCTTCGAAATCGCGTGAAGGTCATGCATGGACGATTCCTTCGGAAAGATCGGCTGGATAGACGCCTGTTTCGATCAGTTTGCGGATGGAGGCGACGACGTGGGATTTGTCTTCCGGATAAGTGACACCAAACCACTGGCTGGTGGTGTCCAGCACCGCACAATCCGCCTTGTCGGCGCGAATCAGCGCGTCAACAACCGTAGGGATGTAGTTTTCTGATTTTTCCACGTGCCCGAAATTTTTCAGGAAATCGGTGAACTCCACTTCCAAGTGAGTCATGAAACAAGCGGGGAATGCCCAGAAGTTCATGGAAACCGGCGATTTTTCGCAAACCTCCCGCCGAGTGCCGTCGAGAGAGTTGCCGCGGACGACTCCGTCCGCATCACGCTCGATTTTCACATATTCCTCGACGCCGGCGAGCAGGCCAGCCTCGTCGCGGGCGCAAATACCGCGGTTCACGTCGCCGTGGTCGGAAAGCGTGTTGATGAGGGGATAGCCGATCATCGCATAGTGGGATTTTCCCGGTTCGTCGTGTGGCTGGCGGAGAAATTCCGCGGCGCGGAGGTAAGCGTCGCTGCCGTAGAAATCGTCGGCATTGATCACGGCGAAGGATTCCCTGACGAGATGCCGGGCCGCGCGGATCGCGTGCGCGGTGCCCCAGGGTTTCACCCGGCCATCCGGGACGGTGAATCCTTCGGGCAGGTCGTCGAGTTTTTGAAATGCGTAATCGACTTGGATGCTCCCGGCGAAGCGTGAGCCCACCCCTTGTTGGAAGGCCTCGGAGAAATCCTCCCGGATGATGAAAATCACCCGCCCGAAGCCCGCGCGGATGGCGTCGAAGACCGAGTAGTCGAGCACGGTTTCACCGTTCGGGCCCATCGGGTCCATTTGCTTGAGGCCGCCGTATCGGCTGCCCATTCCGGCAGCAAGAACTAGGAGTGTCGGTTTCATGGTTTGTCAGATGGGGGCGTGCGATTCGAATTTCCGCGTTGCCGCGCTTGACTTGCCAATTGTCGGGCCGCCTTGCAATCCCTCAGATGAAATCGACAAAATCACTGGAGATGCCCCGGCGCGAATCCTCACCAGCATCGGCTACTTCGCCGGTCCGGCTGCATGCGCTCGGATGCCGGACGTCGGCGCAGGGTTCCGGTGGTGCCGTTGGTGGTTTGAAAGCGGCGCATCGTCAGGCCTGCGGAATTTCGGGAGCTGCAAGCCGTCGAACCCGGTGGGGTGCCTCTTTAAAGACGGGCTGTTGCAAGGAAAACAGGCGGCTGAAAACGCTACTCGTTGCACTGCATCCTGAAGAACGCGGCATCGTCGGTGGGAGTGAATTCGAACTCAATGTCGCCGCCGGTATTCACGGAAACCTGGGCTGGGGCTGCCGGGAAGTCTGAGAAGGCGGTGAGATCGGTCGATATTTTCCAATCCAAGGTCAGCTTCACTTTTCCGGTGATGGCATTGCGCGAGATAAGCGGAGTGCCCGAATTGAGGGCTTGGACTTGGGACGGGCTGAAAAGTCCCGCGCGGTTTGCGTGGGTGAAGAGAGTTGCCACGAGCTCGGGCTGGGGATCCTGCCACTTCCAGAGCGCGGAGATTGAACTCTGCGGCGTCATTCAATCCATCTTGGTCGGTGTCGGCCGCCAAGGTGAGGCCGGTGCCGGAGAGTTCGAGGGTGAAGACGGTTTTGTCCGGATCGTTGCTCCGGATCTCCAGGGTCGCGTTGCGCTCGCCGCCGGCGGTCGGGGTGAATTTCACGGTCACGGTAGTATTTCCGCCTTCGGGGATGCTTGTGAGAAGCGGTCCTGTCATGGAGAAGTCGGCGGCCGCCGTGCCGGTGAGCGACAGGGGCGGTAATTCGAGATTTGCGTTTCCCGTGTTTTTGATGACGAAGCTGAGTGCCACCGGGCTGGTCGCTACGGTGAATCCGAAATTGACCGGAGAGCTTGTTTCCAAATTTGCGCCGAGCGGGGTCTCGACCGCAATTTGCGGAACCACGATGGAACTGGTGGTGAACGTGATTCCGCTCACCCGCATGGACGATTGATAAAACCTGCCGTTGGTCGCGGTGATCGAAGTGCGGTCGCGGAGGGTGAATGACAAATTGGCCAAGTCCGTTCCCCAAGGGACGGTCAGTGAGCGGGTGAGGGGACTCGGGCCGAACGCGTATCCGACTTCAGTTGTGGTGTTGGGCGGATGGATATAGGGAATGGGTCCGGTTCCCCATGTTTCAGTAAAGGTGGATGTGCTCGCACCGACGGAAATCACCGTATCCGCTGTCCATTGCATCGTCCGCATTCCTGTGTCGGCACTGAATTCCCCCACCCAAAACAAACGGCTGTCCGG
>JAIFNK010000044.1 GCA_020047775.1 Akkermansia sp.
AACCGGAGGTGGTGACGAGGTCGGCGGGGATGGGGTTTTCGGCAGACGCTTGATGAGAGGCACTGATCGCTTTGGCACGGTCGGTGAGTTTCGGATTTTTGGGGCTCAGATTCGAGCCTGCGGCCGCACGGGCATTGTAATCGCATGCCGAGGGCCGGGGATGAAAATAGAGGTCGCTGGTAAAGGCTTGCGCGATCAACCGTGAAGCAATGATCCGGCCGTCGGCGTTTTTGACGAGCGAGCCGCTGGCTTGTTCGGGATTCGCGATGCGTGCGAAGCCGTGGATCGCCGCGGTGTAGGCGAAGCCGCAGAGTGCGATGCTGGTGAGGATGAGACGAAGCGTGGTCATGGAGTTGAGTGGTTAGGGATCAGTGCGAGAGATGTTCGAGCATCGGCCCCAGCATGGCGGCGGGGAAGAACGTGAGCGCGCCGAGGAAGAGGATGATGGCGAAAACCATCAGCCCGAAGGTGGGCGTGTCCGTGCGGAGAGTGCCTGAGGACACGGCGACGCTGGGTTTTGCAGCCAGCGATCCGGCGATGGCGAGCGGAAGCAGGATCGGCAGGTAGCGACCCAACAACATGACGACGGCGGTGGCGATGTTCCAGGGATCGGTGTTGTCAGCAAGGCCTTCGAGCCCGGAGCCGTTGTTCGCGGCGGCGGATGAAAACTCATAGATGATTTCCGACAACCCGCGTGCCCCGGGATTGTTGACGGTATCCGCTCCCATGGAAGTGGCAGCGAAAAGCGCGCTGCCGCCGAGGATGAGCAGCGGGTGGATGAGAAAGGTCGCAGCGGCGAGAGCCATCTCCTTTGCCTCGACTTTCTTGCCGAGGTATTCCGGGGTGCGGCCCACCATCAGGCCGGCGACGAAGACCGCGAGGATCATGAACAGGAAAAAGTTGATCATGCCCACACCGACGCCGCCGAAAGTGGAGTTCAGCCAGAGCCCGGCGAAGGGGCCTAACAAGGACAGAGGGTTGAGTGAACCGTGCATTGCGCCGACAGAGCCATTGGATGTGCTGGTGGTGAGCACCGCCCAGAGCGGGCCGGTGGTGGCTCCAAGGCGGAGTTCCTTGCCTTCGAGGTTGGCGGTTTGTTCAACGGGAAGATTTGCGAACGCGGCGGTCGGCGCGGACTCGGGGAGCACGGTGCAGACCACTTTCATTGCGAGGAAGGAGAACATCACGGCAGAGATCACATGTGCGTGGCGAGGCCTGCCGAGTATGCGGCCGAACGCCCAGACACAAGCCATCGGGATCAGCGGGATGGCCACGAGCGAGATGAAATTGCAGATCAGGCCCGGGTTTTCAAAAGGATGCGTGCTGTTGGGTCCGAAGAAGCCGCCGCCGTTGGTGCCGAGTTGTTTGATCGCCAGAAACGCGGCGACCGGGCCGCGGGCGATCATTTGCGTGGCACCCTCCAAGGTGGTCGCCACAGCGGATCCCTCGAAGGTCATTGGCACACCGACCAGCGAATAGACCAGTGCCCAGATCGTGGCGAGCGGAAGCAGGAACAGCACGAGAATGCGGGCGACATCGCGGTGGAAGTTCCCGAAATCGCGGATCCCCGACAGGCCACGGGCGAGCGCGGCAAACACCGCAATGCCGCTGGCGGCGGAGGTGAATTGCAACCACATCAACGTGAGTTGTGACAGATAACTGTAAGTCGCCTCACCGGAGTAGTGCTGGAGGTTGGTGTTGGTGACGAAGGAAACGACGGTGTTGAAAACCAGCGAGGGTTTCACCGGGCCCATGCCGTCGGGATTGAGCGGCAGACGATGCTGGAATGTGAGAACGAGCCAAGTCAGTACGAACATCATACCGTTGAAGGACAACAGCGCGAAAAAGTAGTTTTTCCAGCCAGACGGTTTTTCACCGCCCTTGCCAAGCAGGAGTTGAAACAGCCGGGTGAGCCTTGGGTTTTCCTTCAAAGGCTGGAGTGTCCAGAAAAGCCAGCGACCCAGCGGCCAGGAAATGGCGGCGACGAGGGCGATGAAGGCCAATGAGAGAGTGAGCGTGTTCATGAGAGGATGGATGTGAGTTAGACGAGGTGCAGGACGGCGAGCGTGAGGTCGATCAACTTGATGCAGGGAAACGGCACGATGATGCCGCCGAGGCCGTAGATAAGCAGGTTTCTCCGGAGTAGCGCCGCGGCGTTCATCGGGCGGTAAGCCACGCCTTTGAGTGCGAGAGGGATGAGGGCGACGATGACCAGCGCGTTGAAGATGACGGCGCTGAGAATCGCCGATTGCGGGGAATGCAGATGCATGATGTCGAGAATCGCCAGAGGGCCTTTGCCAGTGGCAGTTCCTATCCCGGCAAAAAGCGCAGGCAGGATGGCGAAGTATTTGGCGACGTCATTCGCGAGGGAGAACGTGGTTAGAGAACCGCGCGTCATGAGGAGTTGTTTGCCGATCTCGATAATATCGATGAGCTTGGTGGGATCGGAATCGAGGTCGACCATGTTACCCGCCTCTCGTGCGGCCTGCGTGCCGGTATTCATCGCCACACCGACATCGGCTTGGGCGAGCGCGGGCGCGTCGTTGGTGCCATCGCCGGTCATCGCGACAAGGTGGCCAGCTTCCTGCTCCGCTTTGATACGACGCATTTTATCCTCGGGCGTGGCCTCGGCCATGAAGTCGTCCACACCCGCCTCGGCTGCGATGGCTGCGGCGGTGCGCGGATTGTCGCCGGTGATCATCACCGTGCGGATGCCCATTTCGCGGAGTTTGGCGAAGCGCTCGCGGATGCCGCCTTTGACGATGTCCTTGAGAAAAATGGTCCCCATGACGCGTGAGCCATCCACCACCACGAGCGGTGTGCCGCCTTGACTCGAAACGTGATTCACATCGCGGCTGACCTCATCCGGCATTTTCCCACCGAGGGACTCGACGTAGCGTTTCACCGCTTCCGCCGCGCCCTTGCGGATGGCGCGGTCCCCGCCGTGTGAAACGAGATCCACTCCGCTCATGCGGGTTTCGGCGGTGAAGGGAACGAAGACGGCATGCGGTTCTGCCAGATCATGGCCGCGGATGTCGAAGAGTTGTTTCGCCAGAACCACCACGGACCGGCCTTCCGGGGTTTCATCGGCGAGCGAGGAAAGCTGCGCGGTTTCCGCGAGTTCCCTGGCCTCGATTCCGGGGGCGGCGATGAATTCGCTGGCTTGGCGATTGCCGAGCGTGATCGTTCCGGTTTTGTCCAGCAGCAGGACATCGACATCGCCCGCCGCTTCCACCGCCCGGCCGGAGGTGGCGAGCACGTTTTGGCGGGTGAGGCGGTCGATGCCGGAGATGCCGATGGCGCTTACAAGGCCTCCAATCGTGGTGGGGATCAAACAAACAAGCAGCGCCACGAGACTGCTGAAGCCGGGTGTTTGCCCGCCGAGTCCCTGATTGATTAGAAATCTCGTGAACGCGGGCAGCGTGAAGGTGACGAGGAGGAAGATGAGCGTCAGGGAAACGAGCAGGACACCGAGCGCCTTTTCGTTTGGCGTCTTTTGCCGCTCGCTGCCCTCGACGAGCGAGATCATGCGGTCGAGAAACGAGTGACCCGGTTTGCAGGTGATTTTGATCACGATGCGGTCTGACAGAACCCGCGTGCCTCCCGTGACGGCGGAGCGGTCGCCTCCGGATTCGCGGATGACTGGAGCGGACTCGCCGGTAATCGCGGATTCGTCCACCGAGGCAATGCCTTCGATGATTTCACCGTCGGATGGAATCGCATCGCCCGCCTCGCAAACCACCAGATCACCAGGACGCAACTCACTCGCAGACACGGATGTTTCGAATTTTCCATCCAGCTTTCGGGCCGGGGTAGTGACGCGCATCGAGCGCAGGGCATCGGCCTGGGCTTTGCCGCGGGATTCGGCTAAAGCCTCGGCGAAATTGGCGAACAGCACCGTGAACCACAACCAGATGACGAGTTGTATCTCGAACAAATCAGCCGAGCGGAGCAGCAACGCCGTGCAAAGGATGGCGCCGACATAGACCGTGAACATCACCGGGTTCTCACATTGGATGCGCGGATCCAGCTTGCGGAGACTGGGGATCAGGGTACCCTTGAGAAGATGGGGATCAAGCAGTGAGGAACGTGGTTTCATCCTGCTGCCAGTATGCCTCGTGCGTCCGGAATAGGTAGCTAAGCTCAGGGTGAATTGCGCTAAGATTCTGCTAAGAATACCAGTAGAATCAAGAAGCGTCCCTGCTCCTTCGACTCACGAAACCGCAGCATCAATAGGCTGACAGACTGCGGTCACAGACTATGACATCTTGGTAAAATGGTTATTCCAAGTTTCATGCTGGTTGCGCCAAAAATGGAACCCACACCCGTGCGGGTATTACGGGGACTCGAAGCGGGAGTGCCGGTGCTCGCCGCGGCAGATTTAAAAACTACCGCCAGCGCATCAGCGGTTCACTGCTGGACCGGATCGACATCCACTGCGGGGTCTCGCTGGTCGATTTCCGCGAACTCTCCTCCAACACCAATACCGGCGAATCGTCGGAAACCATCAGGAAGCGCGTGATCGCCGCCCGAGGTATCCAGCTGGAGCGGTTCAAAAAATCGTCCAGATCGACAAACTCCTCGATGGGCTCGCGCCAGGTCCGTCAACACTGCCAATCCAGCGCCGAAGGCACCGGCTACCTGGAACATGCCATGGAGGAAATGAACTTTTCGGCTCGGGCCCATGACCGGATTTTGAAAGTCGCCCGCACACGCGTTCACAGAATACCGGAATGGCCGGAAATGGGATAAGGTCTTCTCCTGTTGCCACGAGCTTCCTGCCCCCATGTCTTCGGTTTTCGCTGATCTATTTTTGCCTGGCAGGTCCGATAAGTGCCTTCGCCAGCACGAGCTTACCCTGCGGTCTTCGAATCGTGACTCTCATTACCCGCCACTCATCTCACGAAATTCATGACCGACGCCATCCCCATCCACGGACACGACATCACCGTCTGCTGGCCTGCGACGGCAATGCTGCAATCACACCCTCCTTTTCATCGTGGCCGCCGGACTTGTGCCGTAAACCTGTATGAAAACCTTGTAGAACTGGGCATAACTGCCAAAACCCGCTCCATAGGCGGCTTCGAGCATCGTTTTGTGTCCGGGTTGGCGGCAAAGTTCCAAGAACCTGCCAAGGCGCACCGAGTTGCGGTATCGCTCTAACGAAACTCCCGTTTGTCGAGCGAAGACCCGGCTCAGATAGGCCTGGCTCACGCCGCAATGACGCGCCAGTCCGGCGAGGCCGCCATCCCAGCCCCCCTTGCTTAACACTCCAAGGGCTTTAAGCACCGCGGGATGGAGCGCCACCGAAGCGTCAGAGGCGCCACCTGCCAGTTGATAGCGCCAGCAAAGCAACAGGAGGTGCCGCAGCCCCGCGTTCAAGGCGTCGGGATCTCCATGTTCGAAGGAGAAAGTCGAGGCGACCCCGAATCCAGCCTCGCGGTTCAACAAGTCCGAATCCAGAGCGCCCACCATCATCGTGTCCATCGTGCGTTTCACCAGATCAAAGGCCGTCGGTTCGAGCATCGTGTGGAGCACCCCGTCCACGCCCGACAAGTTGCTGCCTTTCAGACCGTCGTATTGGGTGCTCCGGCACGCCGCGCGGATCAGGTCCGGCTTGAAGACCGCCACATAATACTGCGCGTCGGAGGAGCGGTCCACCAGTTCATGCTCCTGGGCGGGAAACATCCACAACAGTGTGCGCTTGCCGAAAGTGAAACGTTTGCCGCGGACCACGTAGGTGATGGTGCCCTGCACCACGAGGTTCAATTCCAGTTCGACATGGCGATGACTCCGCAGCACCGGCGGATTGCGCGCCGTTTCCGCAAGGAACAAAAAGCCGTCATAAAGATCGCTTAATTTCAGATCCTCAAGCATCAGGACAAAATTTGATCACTTTTTGTCGTTTGACAAGAAGACATCCATCGCCCGGAAAGCTCAAAATCCATCCGCACTTCCAGCGCATGAGCCACGACACCATCGTCCTGACCAAACCTCCGACCCACCTCGACTACAGCCTTGTGGGCGAAGAGGCGTCCCGCGCCATTGAGCGCGGGCTTGCCGAAGCCGATTGGTATCAGTGCCCCGTGCCCCGCGCGACCCTGCGCAAGCTGCTCGAACGAAAGGACGGCCCCGCCATCCGCGACACCATCCTTCTGTTCGGCATCCTCCTGCTCACCGGCTGGGCCACCGCAGCGCTGTGGGGATCGTGGTGGGCGGTCTTGCCCTACTTCATCTACGCGACGTTTTACGGCACCAGTTCCGATTCCCGCTGGCACGAGTGCGGCCACGGCACCGCCTTCAAGACCGACTGGATGAACAGCTTTGTTTACGAAATCGCCTCGTTCATGGTCATGCGCGAGTCGGTCGTCTGGCGTTGGAGTCATACCCGCCACCATAGCGATACCATCATCGTCGGCCGCGATCCGGAAATCCAGGTGCCACGACCGCCAGATATGCTGGCACACGTCCTCAGTCTCGTGAACGTCGGCGGATACCGGAGCTTCTTTCCCAAATTGCTTCTTCACGCTTGCGGCAGAATATCCGCCGAAGAAAAGACTTTCATTCCCGAGAGCGAGTTTC
>JAIFNK010000093.1 GCA_020047775.1 Akkermansia sp.
GTCGGCATTCGCCTTTTTCCCGGGGAGTCCGGTGGCGGGGCTCTTCCCAAGCACGTAATCGCCTGGCTTGAGATTGCGGGTCTTATAGTAATCCTTTTCGCCAATCGCGCTGTAGTTGGTCGGTTGGAATGGATCGACGTAAGCAACATCAGCCTTTTCCGGAACCTTCAACCCGGTGAGATACAGTGAAGCATTGACCACTAACCGGCGCAGGTCTTCATCGGCGAAGTCGGTGCTGGCGCCGAGCGTGGTGCAGAAGGCCTTGCCCTTGGTGGTCCCGTTCGGCGCGGTGTATTCCCGGAGCCACGCGAGCGGCATCAGCGGATTGTTTTTCGGGCCTTCCAAGTTCTTCGACGCCGGGTCCAGCGTTTCGGTGACCGCGCCGCGGAGGAGGATGGTGGCGGCGTTTTGGTCGAGGTTTTTAATGCCGTAAACATCGGAGGGGCCGAAAATTTCGCCCACTCCGCTGAGCACGGCGTTTTTGGCATTGGCGGTCTCGATGATGCTGCGCGTCCCCTCGACCTTGTGGTTGCCGTGGTGGTTGACCCATCTTTCACCGAGAATGTTGATGCCGAAATCCGCCCATTTGAAATCGCCGGTTTTGGCATCGCCCTTGAAAGCATGAGTGGCGGTGCGGAAGCCGATGACAGGCTTGCCGGCATTCAAATAGGCGGCGAAGCGGGCGATCTGGTCATCGGGAAGCTGCCGGAAGCGGGTGCCGATGATCATCAGATCCGCTGAATCCAACGCCTCGGTGCCGGGGAGGTCTTTTTGGAAATTCGGGTCGATGAAGCCGCCGTCCGGGTTGATGGGGAAAAGGACGACGCAGTCGAATCCGTGTTTCTGGCTGAGGATCTTGGCCAGCATCGGGCAGGATTCCTCGCTGCGGTATTCCTCATCACCGGAAATGAGGACGACCTTCTTTCCATTAGAGCTGCCGGGTTTGGCAGGAAGGCTGAGCCAATCGGCTGCCTGACCGGCCCCGCAGCTGATGACAAGCGCGGCGAGTGATGCGAACAGGGCTCTGGAGATGGCGGGTCTTATCATATGACCCCGCCAGATACGCGGTGGAGAATCCGGTCTTTCGTTCAACTTTCGCAGAAAACCGACAATCATGGAGACAATCGCTCGATTTTCCAAGCCTCGGCGTCGCGGCGATAGAGAAACCGGTCGTGCAGGCGTGCAGGCCCGCCTTGCCAGAACTCGATCATCTCCGGCACGACCCGGAAGCCTCCCCAGAATGAGGGCAAGGGAATTTCGCCGTGGGAGAACTTCTCTTTGATTTCGGCCAGCTTCTGCATCAGGAATTTCCGCGAGGTGATCACTTCGCTCTGGTTGGAAACCCACGCGCCGATCTGCGATTCACGCGGGCGGGAAGCGAAGTATTTGAGCGACTCGGCGGTGCTGATTTTTTCAACCGTCCCCTGGATGATGACCTGGCGCTCAAGCGTGATCCATGGAAAGAGCAGGCTCACCCGCGGGTTCCGCTCCATTTGTTTCGCCTTGCGGCTGCCATAGTTGCTGAAGAACACGAAGCCGTCGGTGTCGTAATACTTCAGGAGGACGGTGCGCTGGTAGGGCATTCCCGTTTCGTCCACGGTGGCCAGCGTCATCGCGTTTGGCTCGTGCAGGCCGAGCTCGGTGGCGTGGGCGAACCACTCGGAAAACTGCGCGACCGGGTTGGCGTTCATTTCCTCGCGCTTCAAGCCACGGTCGGAGTATTCTTTGCGGAAATCGGCTAGGTCCATGGCCCATTCGTAAACGGGCGGGTCAACCGGCGCAAGGACCAGAGATTGAAACCGCCGACGAAAGGCTTGCAGCGGTGCAGGATGCGGGAAAAATGCACGGCGGACTCGCGCCCTTCGTCACCATGCCCTTCCTCCACCCGGACACGTCAGACCCATCCCGCCTCGGAGGAAAAGGCGCGGCCTTGGCGCGGCTGGGTGCACTTGGATTCGAAATCCCCCCATGGTTCGCCGTGCCGCCGGATGAGTCATGGACATCCGGGGAACTCGGAAATTCCATCGGGTTGCTAGGATCCGGGCTTCTCGCCGTTCGCTCCTCCGGCACCATGGAAGACGGTGCGGGCCATTCCTTCGCCGGGCAATTCGAGAGCCATCTCGAAGTCACCGCCTCCGAAGTCGCCGGAAAAATCACCCGGGTCCGCGCCTCCGCCCAAAGCGCCGCCATCCTCACCTATTGCCGCGAGCGCGGTCTATCCGCTCCGGCCGTTCCCACCGTACTCGTCCAGCGCATGATCGCACCGCGCTGCGCCGGAGTCGCCTTCAGTGCCGATCCCGTCTCGGGAAACCGCAGCATCGCAGTGGTTTCCGCTGTCTCCGGCACCGGCGAAAAACTCGTCTCCGGCGAGGTCGATTGCGAAACGTGGAAAATCACCCGCTCCGGAGAAATTCTCTCCCAACCGGAAAACGCGCTCCTATCAGTCACCGACGCCCTCGCCGTTTCCACCCTCGCCCGCCAGTGCGAAACCGCCTGCGGCCGACCACAGGACATCGAGTGGGCCATCGACCCATCCGGAAAACTCTGGTTGCTGCAATCCCGCCCCGTCACCACGCTCGGCCTCACGCCCGATCCCGCCGACACCCTCCGCGTCTGGGATAACAGCAACATCGCCGAAAGCTACGGCGGCGTCACCACGCCGCTCACCTTCTCCTTCGCCCGCCGGATTTACGAATCCGCCTACCGCGAATTCTGCAAGCTCATGTCCGTGCCGCCCGACCGCATCGAGCGTGCGGACGACGTTTTCCCGCAAATGTTAGGACTCATCCGCGGCCGGGTTTATTACAATCTCGTCAGCTGGTATCGCGTGCTCGCCCTGCTTCCCGGCTTCCAACTCAACCGTGGATTCATGGAACAAATGATGGGAGTCCGCGAACCACTGCCGGATGAAATCGTCCAAAAGATCATCGCGGAAAACACCGGCAGCCGCCTTGCCGACACGCTCGCCCTCGTCCGCACCTGCGCCGGCCTCGTCCGCCAGCTCACCGGCCTGCCGAAACAAATCGCCCGCTTTCAAATCCGCCTCGACACCGCGCTCGCCGCCCCTCCCCTGCCGATTCCGCAGATGAGCGGCGAGGAACTCGTCGCCCACTACCGCGATCTCGAACGCCAGCTCCTCAAAAAATGGGACGCCCCGCTCGTCAACGACTTCTTCGCCATGATCTTCTACGGCGCACTCCGTAGTTCGTGCGTGAAATGGTTAGGTGATGCGTCCGGCACCCTGCAAAACGAACTCCTGCTCGACGGCGGCCACATCATCAGCGCCGAGCCGCCCCGGCGCATCATGAAAATGGCAGCCCTCGCCGCCGCCCATCCCGGACTACCAGAACTGCTCGCCGATCCGGAAATCCCATCCCACCGGAAAATCGCCGTCCTCCAACAAGCCCCGGATCTAGCAGCAGCGTTTGAAAGTTACCTCACCGACTTCGGCGACCGCTGCCTCGAAGAACTCAAACTCGAAAGCCCCACCGTCCGCGACGATCCTGCCAGCCTGCTCATTTCCATCGGCGCGATGGCCGCCCGCCCGCCCACCGTGAAACAGGCATTCCTGCCTGTTCTTCCCTCCCCCCAGCAGAAACTCTCTCCCCTCAAGCGCCCAATCTTCAACTACCTCCTCCGCCAAGCCCGCGAGCGCGTCCGCGCTAGGGAAAACCTCCGCTTCGAGCGCACTCGCCTGTTCGGCCGCGTCCGCGCCATCCTCCGCGAGCTCGGCCACCGCCTGCATGCCGACGGCATGCTCGACTCCGCCCATGATGTTTTCTATCTGGAGATTGGCGAGATCCTCGCCGCCTGGGAAGCCACCGGCACCACCGCCGGACTCGGCACTCTCGCCCGACAACGCCGCGCCGGGTTCGCCATTTACGAAACCGCCGATGCCCCGCCCGACCGCTTCCAAACCCGCGGGCCGGTCCACCGCCACGAGCATTTTGAAAACACCCGTCCGCCCGACACCGCCGCGTCATCCCTAACCGGCAGCGGTGCCTGTCCCGGCCGCGTCACCGGCCGCGTCCGCGTCGTGCTCGATCCGCGCGGCGCGAGATTGGAGCCCGGCGAAATCCTCGTCGCCCGCCAGACCGACCCCGGCTGGGTCGTCCTCTTTCCCGCCGCCGCCGGTTTGTTAGTCGAGCGCGGCAGCCTGCTTTCCCACTCCGCCATCGTCTCCCGCGAGCTGCGGCTGCCGTGCATCGTCTCGCTCCCCGGCATCACCACCACCCTGAAAACCGGCGATTTGATAGAAATGGACGGTGCCGCCGGCACCGTGCGCATCCTGGAGTCGTGAGTTGCTGTAGTGGCGCACCCCATGACGATTTCACGTAGCGAAATGGAGCGCTGACTTCAGTCGGCCCGGCCAATGAATCGCGCGATGTGAAATGAAACAGGCCGGCTAAAGCCAGCGCTCCGTTTTGATGCCATCCCTTTCATTCCTCCCAATCACCATGCGCGGCCGCATCCATCACAGTTGGTCCAAAGCTGCATGATCCCGCAAACGAGGATCATATAAATCAAAAACCGCATTATTCCAGGATGCTCACCTCAAATTGGCTCCGCGCGCAAGGGCAGGTAAATGGGCTTTTCAGTGATCCACGGGCGGGCCAGCATGCCCGGGCCGATGAGCATTTCCGAGATCCAGCACCGCGCCGATTTTTCGACGATCCGCTACGCGCAGTGCTGGGAGGATTCCCGCTTGCTGGTGGCGGGGCTCAAGCCGGCGGGACGGCATTGCCTGAGCATCGGCTCGGCCGGGGATAACAGTTTCGCGCTGTTGGCGGCCGGTGCGGCATCGGTGACGGCGGTGGAGATGAACGCGGCGCAAGTGGCGTGCATCGAGTTGAGAAAAGCGGCCTATCTGAATTTGGACCATGGAGGGTTTCTTGAATTGTTAGGATCGCGGCCTTCCGGGCGGCGGGCCGCGCTCTATCAAGCGTGCCGTGGCGGGCTGCCGCAAGGAACGCGCGCGTTCTGGGATTCCAAGGCGGACGCCATCGCCAATGGCATCGGCGGGGCGGGGAAATTCGAGCGCTACTTTGAAATGTTCCGGAAGCGCGTGTTGCCGCTGGCGCACGGCCGGAAGCGGGTGCTTGCATTGTTGCAGCCACGTCCGCCTGAAGGGCGCGAGCGGTTTTACAACGAGGTCTGGAACAACCGGCGCTGGCGCTGGATTTTCCAGATCTTCTTCTCGCGCACGGTGATGGGGGCGCTGGGGCGCGATCCGCAGTTTTTCAAATATGTCGAGGGTTCGGTGGCGGACCGGATCCTGGCACGGACGCGGCATGCGCTGGTGGTGCTGGATCCGGCGGAGAATCCCTACCTCCACTGGATCCTAACCGGAACCCATGGCGCAGCGCTGCCGGAAGCGCTGGAGGAGGGGAATTTCGGGACCGTTCGGAATGCGTTGTTGGACGGTCGGTTGGTGG
Organism: Akkermansia sp.; assembly: GCA_020047775.1. Classification (GTDB taxonomy): domain Bacteria; phylum Verrucomicrobiota; class Verrucomicrobiia; order Verrucomicrobiales; family Akkermansiaceae; genus Luteolibacter. The sequence continues at coordinate 5,436 of JAIFNK010000093.1, forward strand.
TCGCGCATGCGTCGTTGGAAGCGCATCTCGCGCGATTTCCAGAGTGCCGTTACGATGCCTTCAACTTGAGCGACATTTTCGAATACATGAGCGAGGGAAACACGCGGGATCTATTGGAGAAGATCATCGCGGCTTCGAGTCCGGGGGCGCGGCTCGCCTACTGGAACATGCTCGCCCCGCGGTCGCGGCCGGAGTCGCTGGCGGCGCGCTTGAAATCTTGTGAGGCGGACTCACTGTTCGCCGCGGACCGCGCGTTTTTCTACAGCCGCTTCGTGGTGGAGGAGGTCGCCACTTGAGCGGCCGGGAATGGCTGGCGGTCGCCGGAGTGCTGGCCGGATTGCTGGGGGCGGTGCCGCTCATCCGCAGGCTGACGCTGCAATCCGGCGCATCGCCGGAAGTGGCCAGGAAGTCGGTCCATGTGCTGATGGGGCTGACGTGCGCGGCGTTTCCATGGATTTTCGACAAGCCGGCGGCGGTGTGGATTCTGGCGGTGCTGGCCACGCTGCCGATGGTGGTTTTGAGAACCGTGCCGGCCCTCAGAGCGGGCGTGGGCGCGGTGTTGCACGGGATCAAGCGGCCGTCGTATGGCGAGGTGTTGTTCGCGCCGGCGGTGGCGGCGGTGTTTCATCTAGCGGACGGTGATGTCTATCTGTATTTGATTCCGATCCTGGTCCTAACCGTCGCGGACGCGGCGGGCGCGCTCGCCGGGACCCGCTGGGGGAGGCTCCACTATGGTTCCGGCGAAGGTTTCAAAACGGTGGAGGGTTCCGCCATTTTCCTGATTACGGCGTTCCTGTGCGTGATCGTTCCACTGGTCGGCGGCGGGCGGGTGGACTTCACGCAAGGGATGTGGATCGCACTGATCCTGGCGACGCTGGGGATGATGGGAGAGGGGCTGTCGGACCGCGGGTTTGACAATCTGGTGCTGCCGTTGGGGAGTTTTTTCATGCTGGAGCGGTTGCTGGTGTTGGAGACTCCGTCCTTGGTCGGGCGCTTGGTGGTGCTGGTATTGTTGCTGGCGCTGGTTCTGGCAGGTGCGCGCTGGTCCACCCTGAGCGGGGCGGCCTTGTTAGGCAGTGCGCTGCTGGGATACGGCTGCGCGGTCATCGCGGACTGGCGCTTCGCCTTGCCTCCGGCGGCGGTGTTCGTGTGCCATCTGGCGATCACGCGGAAACACGGACTGACCGGGGTTTTCGATCACCGGCTGGATGCGGTGTTGTCCCATGCGATCGCCTGCCTGCCGTGGGTGCTCGCCGTGCAGGCGGGACTCATCGGCGATCTAACCGGACTAGCCGGCATCTCCTTCGCGATGGCGGGGCAACTGGCGATCCTCGACACGGCGACGCGCGCCTGGCTGAAGGGCGCGGTCCTGAGGCCGGTGCGCTCGAACCTGAAGGGCTGGCTATGCGCCGCAATCCCGGGACTGGTGTGGTTTTGGCCGGATTTCCAACCGCTTGCCGTGCCGGTGACCGTGGCATTTGTCTCGACCCTGGGCACCACTTTGATATTCGGGTGGGTGTGCAACCGCTATCACAAGCATGAGACGGGACTGTGGATCATCAAAGGGTCCCTGGCGCTCGTTTCCTCACTACCTGCCTTACTGATCCCGCGATGAAACCACCGACGCTTTATTTTCATGAATGCTCCTCAAATCCTGACATCGGGATGGCGGGGAATTTGGAAATCCCGGAGGCGGAGGCCGCGGATGCGCGGGTTTTCCTGATGACGCCGACGGGTTTGGCGATCGCCCATGCGGCCCTCTGGTGGAATGGGACGCCTGATTTCAAGGGAGCGCGGGTTGGGGCGATCGGTGCCTTCGCGGCATCCGATGGCGAGGCGGCGAAGGTTCTGCTAGGCGGGGCGGCGAGACGATTGCGGGAAGCGGGTTGCGCACTGGCGGTGGGGCCGATGAACGGGAACACCTGGCGGCGGCATCGGTTCGTGATTGAAAGCGACGGCCGCGAGCCGTTCTTGCTGGAGCCGCGGAACCCGGTGGAAAATCCGGTGTGGTGGCGGCAGGCAGGGTTTGTCGAACTCTCGCGGTATTCCTCCTCGCTGATGGAGTTGGGCGGGACTGCGACGGTGACGGCGGCATTGAAAAACCGTCTGGAACAATCCGGGGTGGCGATCCGGCGCTTGGACCCGGTTGCTTACGATGACGAATTGCGCTTGATCCATGCGGTGGGCCTGAGGGCTTTTTCGCACAATTTCCTCTACACGCCACTGGAGGAAAAGGCGTTCCTCGACGCCTACCGGCAGGTGAGGGCGCAAGTGGATCCGGATCTTGTTAGGATCGCGGAGCGTGATGGCGAGCCGTGTGGGTTTGTGTTCGGAATCCCGGATCTGGAGGCAACGGCACGGGGTGAAAAGCCCGCGCTGATTGTGAAAACGCTGGCCGTGGATCCGGCATCGCGTTGCGCCGGGCTGGGGAGTTGGTTGGTGGACGAGCTGCATGGGATCGCCAGGAGCAAAGGTTACACCGAGGCGATCCACGCGCTGCAACATGAGACGAACACCTCGCTGAAAATCACCGGCCGCCACCAGGGACGCGTGTTCCGGCGTTATGCGCTTTTCCATCATGCCCTATGAATCTCGTCGCCTTGCTTGAGGAAAAAGCGCGGCTGCACCCGACCAGGGCGGCGTTGGTGGACTCGCTGGGTGGCAAGGATCGCGTGGTCGGCTACGGCGAGCTGGCGCGCCGGGTGGCTGCGGGGGCGGATGCGTTGGGCAAGACGGGCCTGAGACGCGGGGATACGATTTTGGTGTTCCAGCCGGTATCGATCGAACTTTACGAAATCCTGTTAGCGGCATTCCACTCCGGGATGCGGGTGATGTTGGCGGACCCCTCGGCAGGACGGAAATTTCTATCACTTTGCTGCCAGCGCCTGATGCCGGATGCGTTTTTCGGCTCGTGGAAGGCGCAGTTGCTGCGGATGGCCGTGCCGGAATTGAGGCGTGTGAAGCGCGCGATACGCACCGGACCTTGGTTCCCGGGCGCGCGGGCGTGGCGGACGGATTCGGGGGACACCGGGCCTGTCGATGTGGCGGACGACGAGCCGGCGTTGATCACCTTCACCAGCGGCAGCACGGGAGTGCCAAAGGCGGCGGTGAGAACCCACGGTTTTTTGTTAGCACAACATCGCGCGCTTTCCAAGGCGATGGCGTTTCATGAGGGCGAGGTGGATTTGATCACGCTGCCGGTGTTTGTTTTGGCGAACCTGGCGTCGGGCATGACCAGCGTGCTTGCGGCGACGGACCTCGCCAGACCCGGCTCGCCGGACGTTGCGGCGATCACCGCGCAGTGCGCGAAATTCCGGGTAACGCGGTGTGCTGCCTCGCCCGCGTTTTTCGAGGCGATGTTAGAAAAGATGCCGCCGTTCGAGAAGATCCACACCGGAGGTGCGCCGGTGTTTCCGGATTTGTTGAGACGGCTGCGGTCCGCCCTGCCGCACGCGGAGATTCATTCGGTTTACGGGTCCACGGAGGCGGAGCCGATCGCGCACTTGACGGCGGATGATTGGAGCGCCGGGATGGTGGAGACCACGCGGTCCGGCGGCGGGCTTTGCGCGGGCGCGCCGGTCCCGGAACTTGCGCTGCGGATTATTTCCGACTCATGGAACACGCCACTGACTGAAATCGACGCGGACAATCTAACTACCAAACCCGGGCAGGCAGGAGAAATCATCGTCTGCGGCGCCCACGTGCTGCATGGATATCTGGACGGTCTGGGGGATCAAGAAACGAAGATCCATGCCGGCGGGAGCGTCTGGCACCGGACGGGAGACGCTGGCTGGATGGATCCGCACGGCCGCGTGTGGCTGCTCGGACGTTGCGCGGAGAAGCTCCCGGCGTTTCCCGCGCCTGATGGACTTCCGCGCGATGCGCTGCGGTATCCTTTTGCGATCGAATGCGCGTTGCGCGAGATTTTCCCGGCGATCCGGATGGCGGCGCTTGATTGGGACGGCCAAAGGACGCTGGTGGTCGGGAAAAAGTGCGGGGCTGGCGAAGCCTCGGAGATCGATGGGAAGGCGATGGCTTTCGGCATCGAGCGGGTGATCTATCTGGATTCGCTGCCGCTGGACCGCCGCCACAACGCGAAGATTGATTATCCCGCGCTGCGCGGATTGTTGAAAGCGTAGCGGCGATCACCGGTCGCCGCGAAGCGTTTCGGTGACTCGCGGCGACCAGTGATCGCCGCTGCGGCACGAATCATCAGGCGAGCACTTCCTTGTGGAAGCTCTGCCAGTCGTCGAGGTTGTTGAGGTTGATGGCGTCGAGGATTTTGCCATCGTCCGGGATGCCACAGGCACCGAGGATCGCAGTGCGGACGTCGTCGGTGTGATTGTAGCCGGTGATGGCGGCGTTCAGTTTGGCGACCGCATCGGCGTCGAGCGAGCCACCGGATTGGGCGAGGATCCAGGTTTCCAACTCCGGATAGCTCGGCTTGCTGGTGGCGATGAAGGTTTCGAAGGCGGCCTTGTCGATGCCGAGGGCGGTGAGCACCATTTGGTCGTAGCCCGCGCCGATGGCGGGGTAGTCGGAGTGGAGCTTGCCGGCGGCACCGAGCGAGGCCTTGAGCCAGAGGCGCGGCAGATGGAGGACGCCGAGGGGGCCGGCAGTGCCGGAGCTGATCAGTGGGATAATGTTGGACATGGTTGCCAAGGATCTGCCGGAAATCGTTTTCGTCCAGTCAATTTGATCCATCAGTCTGGTTTTTCGAGGCGGGCGGATGTTGGAACCCGAGGTATGGCAGCCCACCCACGGCCGCCCCGTCTCACCTCGCCCAATTCTGCCAGAGCACGAAGGCACCCGTGGCGATGACCACGAACGCGAAGCCCTGACGCAGCCGTGCGACCGGCAAGCGCCGGGCAAAACAGGAACCCGCGAGAACCCCAACCGCGGCGATGGTGGCGAAAACGAAGGCCATGGACCAGCGCGGTGGAGCTTCGCCGAAATGACTGACAAACCCGGCCGCCGAGTTGAATGAAATCACCGCCAGCGAGGTGCCAGTGGCCACCCGCAGCGGCAGACGGGCGAATTTCACCAACGCCGGCATGAGCAAAAAACCACCGCCCACGCCGATGAATCCGGTGAGGATGCCGACGCCCAGACCTGCTAACAGGCACTTCCAGGGATGGCAGTCCGAGCCTGCCGGATGATCATGTTTCGATCCTGCCAGCATGTTGACCGCGACCACCAGCATCAGCATGGCGAAGATGATCATCAGCACGCGTCCGGAAACCAGCGGCGTCAGGTGTGCTCCGCCAGCCGCGCCGGCCATGCCGGCGAGGGCGAACATCATCGCCGCCTTCAGGTGGACGTCCCCCGTGCGGAGGCGCTGGAAGGCACCGACCAGCGCGGCGGCCCCCACCACGAACAAGCTCAGCCCCACCGCCTCTTTCGGCGGCACGCCTGCCAGATAGACCAGCACCGGCAGCGTGATGATGCTGCCACCCGCTCCTGTGAGCCCGAGGGACAAACCGATCAACGCGGCACCGAGCAGGGCTGGCAGATTCATGGTTTCGCTGGAAACGTGACGCTCCAGAGGCCGCGGAGGTCGCCGGTCTTGTAGCCGGTGGCCTTGTCGCCGGGATACAGTTTCCGGATCGCCGCGAGTGTTGGCGGCGCGATGTCCTGGTCGGGCGCGCCGTGGCATTGGAGGCAGAGCGGATTTGAAATGACGATGGGCGCGAAGACGGTCGTGCCTTGGTCGGGATTCGTGACGGATTGAGGCTTGGGCGGCTGTTTTTTCTCCAAGTCCGCGGCGAACGCGGTGAGGAGGATCTTCTCGGCGTCGGTGGCGTCGTTCTTCGGGTTGCGCGGCTTTTCGCTGGCACGGCGCAAGGTCACGCCATGTGCTTTTCCGACGGTGATGGCGATTTCGGGCGCGCGTTGGGAGCAAACGCCGATGGCACTCGCGGGGCCATCTTTGGCGATGGCTTCCGTGAGGGCGGCGATGAGTTTGGCGGATGCCTCGGCGATGATTTCAGGGCCGGCTTTGACAGGGCCGGGTTTCGCTTGGGCCAAACACGCCGAGGTGGCGAGGCAGAGTAGAAGAAGCGGTCTCATGCTGTTAGCTGGTGAAGATTTGAAGTGTGGGGGAACTCAGGTGCATCGCCTACTCCATGATGCTGACCGGGATGTCATCGTAGGCTCCATCCACGTAGATGACCTCGCGATGCCGGCTCGAAAGGTAAGGCACCGCGAAGCTGGCGCGCAGTCCGCTGCCGCAGTGTACATAGAGCGGTTTGGCGTCCGGCACCTCGTCGAGACGTGCGGCGAGCCGGGTGTAGGCGATGTTTTTCGCGCCTTTTACATGGCCTTCGGCGAATTCTCCCGCGCTGCGGACGTCGAGCACGGCGGCAGCCGGATGAGTCGCCAGAGCCTCAGCCAGCTCACCGGTGGTAATGAATTTCTGACTGCTGGTGATTCCTGGCACGGCAAGCGCCTCGCTGGCGGGAATCCACGCCGCCACCTTGTCGAGGCCGATCCGGACGAGCTGCCTAACCGCCTCGTCCACTTCATCCCGGTCATTCACCAGGAGGATGATCGGGGAGTCCTCATCGATATAGGAGCCGGCGACGATGGAAAGTTTCCCGCCCGGCATGGGTGCTGACAGCGAGCCGGTGACATGTTGTTTCATGAAATCAAGGCGGTTCGTGCGGAGATCGAGGAGGATGTGTTTCCCGCCATGGACCCATGCCGCGAGCTCATCCGACGGGATTCCGCGCGGTTGTGGAAGCTTGCCTTCCGCGAGCAGGGCGGGTCCGGACTTGTTGTCCCGCTTCATCCTTGCGAAGTAGCGCGGAGGCTCGGGCTGGCCTGATAGAATGTCTTTGACGAAGTCGTCCTCGCTGCCTTCGAGAGCCTCGCGCAGCGCGCCGTTGTTGCGCCGCTCGTAGCCCAGCACGCTGGTTGGCACCGCGCCGAGGGCTTTGCCGCAGGCGCTGCCGGCACCGTGGGCGGGCAGGATCTGCAGGTGTTCCGGAAGGGCGGAGGTTTCGCGCAGGCTCTTGTAGAGGGTGCGGGCGCTTGGCTCCATGATTCCCACCTGTCCGGCGGCACTTTCCAACAGATCGGGGCGGCCGACGTCGCCGACGAAAATGAAATCGCCGCTGAGCAGGCCCATCGGCGCGGTGGCTCCGCCGCCGATGTCGGTGACGAGGAAACTCATGTGCTCGGGGGTGTGGCCGGCGGTTAGCACGGCCTTCAATTCGATGTTGCCGACTTTGAACGTATCGCCGTCGTGAAGCAGGCGGGCGTTTGGATTTCCTTTCGCCCACTCGAACTGCCAGTCCGGCCCGCCCTCGGCGGATAGGTAGGCGATGGCTCCGTGGCGCTCCATCAGCTCGCGGGCACCGCTCAGATAGTCGGCGTGGATGTGGGTGTCGGCCACGGCGGTGATTTTCAAATCATTGTCCGCGGCGATTTTCAAATAGCGGTCCACGTCGCGCTCGGGATCGACGACGATCGCCTCGCCGGTGCGCTGGCAGCCGATGAGGTAGGCGTTTTGGGCGAGGGAGCTGTCGGTGATTTGCCTGAGGAACATGGAGGTGGGTTAGTTGGAGGTGGAGCAATTACCGGACGCGCAGCACGATTGGCCGGCGACGCGGTTCCACGGCATTTTTGACATCAGGATGGCGAGGCCGCACCAGCCGGTGCTGCCAGCCATGGTCAGGCCCGCGCCAAAGAAGGCGCAGAGAAACACCCAGTTGGGATGGACCGTGAGGGCGAGAATCGCGCCGGTGAGCACGCCGAGGCCGATGGTGAGCTGGACCTGCTGCATGAGCGGAAAAACCTTCTTCGCGCTCGTGCCGACCGGGAGCCCCGCCGCTTTCCAGGCGAGCATACCGCCTTCCAGATTGCGTGCTTCGTGGATCCCGAGCGCGTGGAGTTTCTTCAGGGCGTCCTCCCCGCGCTTGCCGCTGCGGCACATGACGACGACGGGGGCGCTGCGGTCGATTTCCGCGGCGCGCTTCTCAAGCTGGCCCAGGGGAATGAGTTTCGCACCGACAATGTGCTCTTCCGCGTGCTCGACCGGCTCGCGGACATCGACAAGACAGCAACCGCTGGACAGCAGGGTGTTGAGTTCTTTGGGCAGAATGGTTTGCTGGGTAGTGTACATGGTGGTTATTGGAATTTTGCTTGATTTCGCTTCGAACAAGATCACCATATAGCCACGTAGCGATAAAGCAATCCGTTTTTGCCAAATGACCTTGAAGAAAAAATCCGCAGCCACCAAAGAGCTCTCACCGCTTGCGCTGGACCTCCTGGCCGCCCGCTTCCGGGCGCTGTCCGAGCCGGTGCGGCTGCGGCTGCTCAACCTGCTGATGCAGGGCGAGCGCACGGTCGGCCAGCTCGTGGAAGCGTCGGGATCGGGTCAGGCAAACGTCTCCAAACACCTATCGGTCCTGCGCGGGGCGGGCATGGTCGGGACCCGCAAGCAAGGGCTGATGACCGTCTGCCACATCGCGGATCCGATCGTCAACGAGCTCTGCGAAATGATGTGCGCGCGTCTGCGCGAGGAGATGGAAGGCAAGGCCGCAGCCCTGGCATTTGATCCAGGAATCTAAGAGTGCTGGCTGAGGCCCGGTGCCGGGCGCCGGGCAGGTCGGATCGCCCGCACTTGGCTTTTTCTCCTTTCTCATTTTCATGCGTCCGGGTTCCGGCTCAAATCCCGGCGAGCCACGCAATCCGGGTCGCTTCAATTCATCCAAAATCACTCATCCGCCATGTGGAAAGGCCGCTTCTCCCAAGATACTTCGTCACTCGTCCAGCAATTCGGCGAGTCCATCTCATACGACTGGCGCTTGTTCCCGCACGACATCGCCGGGTCCATCGCCCATGCCCGCGCCCAGAAAAACATCGGTTTGCTCACGGATAACGAGTTTTCCCAAATCGAAAACGGCCTGATCGAAATCCTCGCCGACATCGAGGGCGGGAAATTCGAGTTCAAGACCTCGCTGGAGGACATCCACATGAACATCGAGTCCGAGCTCACCCGCCGGATCGGCGCGGCCGGCGCGAAACTCCACACCGCCCGCTCGCGCAACGACCAGGTCGCCACCGACACCCGCCTCTACGCCCGCACCGAAATCGATGGCCTTTTCTCCGCCATCACCGGCCTGCAGAAGGCCCTGCTCGACCGTGCGGAAAAATACGCCGCCACCGTCATCCCCGGCTACACCCACCTCCAGCGCGGCCAACCGGTCACCGCCGGCCACCATTTCCTCGCCTACGTCGAAATGCTCGAACGCGACAAATCCCGCCTAACCGACGCCCGCAAGCGCCTCAACATCTCCCCGCTCGGCTCCGGCGCGCTCGCCGGCTCCACCATCAACCTCGACCGCCGCGCCATCGCCGCCGAACTCGGCTTCGACGACGTGACCCACAACTCGATGGACGCCATCGCCGACCGCGACTACATCGCCGAGCTGTTATTCGTCATTTCGCTCTGCGGCGTCCACCTCTCGCGCCTCAGCGAGGATCTCATCCTGTGGTGCACCGCCGAGTTCGCGTTCGCCTCTCTATCCGACGCGCACACCACCGGCTCCTCGCTGATGCCGCAGAAGAAAAACCCCGACGTCTGCGAACTCACCCGCGGCAAGACCGGCCGACTCGTCGGAAATCTGATGAACCTGCTAGTCGCCGTCAAAGGCCTGCCGCTCACCTACAACCGCGACCTCCAGGAGGACAAACCGCCGCTTTTCGACTCCGTGGACACGCTGAACCTCATCCTCGCCGTCAACACCGAGATGATCTCCGCCATGGAACTCCGCGAGGAAAACTGCAAGGCCGCCGCCTCGGATCCGATGCTGCTCGCCACCGACCTCGCCGACTATCTGGTGAAAAAAGGCATCCCGTTCCGCCACGCCCACGAGCTCGTCGGCAAGGCGGTCGCCCAGGCCATCGCCACCAAGACCCCGCTGGACCAGCTCGATCTAGCAGTCATTGACCCCGCCTACGGCCCGGATGCGAAGGATGTTTTCTCCCTCGAAACCGCCCTCGCCGCGCGGACGAATCCAGGCGCGCCGTCCATTGCCAACGTCACTGCGGAAATTGGTAGGTGGAAAAGTTTGCTGGGGAGTTGAGGGAGGAGTGTCCCCTTCATTCGCTGTTGGCTTGTTGGTTTACGCTCGTATCGAGGTAGACCCCGGTGCCGATCGGGATATCGAACTTGTGGATATTTTTCGGTAGGGAAAACGGTGTGGCCTCAAGCCTATTTGCGCCAGGCCGGTAATTGATCAGCTCAATGTCTTGAAGGGTGGTTTTGATAATTGCTCCGAGAGGGGTCCGAAGAACAGGTGGATCTCCCTTCCGAACAGTCGGCGCTGTCCATGGAATTCCAGGGACGACCACAACCCCACGACCTTCGATGCTGAATCGATCGGTAATCGTAAATAGGAAAATGTAATCGTCCATTCTCATGCCCACTCGCAATGCCTTTCAATTAGGTCGATCCGAATGACTGAGGGCCATCGATTTCGGCCCCCTCCCTTGTCCAGCTCACGAGTGAAACCCAATATCGTGGAACCTTGCCGACCATTTCGGTTGCGATTGGATCAGGAGCCGCGTGCTCTAACTTTCCTGTAAATGCCTTCGTATCTGTGGATGACAGGAACTCTGAGGCGAGTCTTGTCGCTTCGGCTGCAGCGTCCTCCGATGGCATGCGACGTAGTGGTTTCATGCTGTTCTCGCCCTGCATGATAGTGCCCATCTGCTCCACGCTCAGCACCAGCTTCTGAAAATCTTCATCGTTCATGGGTGTAAGCTTCTATAACAGCCTTAAACACGCCATGAAAGGATGTTTTTCCCGACTTCCCCGCTGATCTTGCATTTCCAAGGAGTCTTGCCATCGTTGCTCCCCGATGTCGGCAGATGATCACCACTTTCGTCGCGAGGACCGCGCGGTCCGCTGGCAGCGCATCGCTTCCCATATCGCGGAGCACCCGGAGGATCTGGCCGTCCCGCTAGCGAATTGCGACCGCTGGCTCGCCTTGGGCCGCGTTCATCCCGCACCCCTGCGGGAATGGCAGCGGCTCATTCACGCCGCACAAAGTTCGCCGGAAGCGCTGCATGACTTCGTCCAGTTTCTCGCCGAGCCGAACCACGATGCCCAGCCGCTCAAGTCCTGCTCCCCGTTTGTCGGGTTGCCCCTTGGTGAACCGTCCATCCCCGCCGCATGACTCTTTCCGCGCTCCAGCATCATCCGCGCGGCGCAGGCGCTGGCGGAGGATCGAGGCATTCCGGTGGAACGCGTTCTCCGGCTTCACTCGAATTTCCGGGACGTCTTCGGTGCGGGAAAATGAGGCTGTTGACGATTTCTCCGTCACCCGCCAGCCTGCGGCAGCGAACTGCGGAGAAGTCCGTGCTCCAAGCCGGTCGTGTGGAAATCATGCGGCCTCTCCGGGGATACCCCGGGGGATCGACAAACCAAGGCATCACGAGGCGAGGGCCAAATCACGCTTCCGCGTGAGACAGCCCGCGCCGGACAGGACGCGTTGGCGCGCGGGGCTTCTCCGCATTCGCCATTTTTCAAAATGTCCTCGCAAGCCCATCACATCCGCCGTCTGGCCGCCGCTCTAACGGCGGGGCCGATGGAGGATCGCGAGGCGCTGGTGGCGCGGGCGAAGCCGTTGGTGGGTGATCTGAAAAAAGCGCGTTGGCTGGCACCGCTGGCGAGAAAACTGAGCCTGGAATTCGGCGAGGCTCCGCGGCCGACGGTGCGCCGGGTCGCCGAGCGGATCCGGGCGCACGTGGGATTTGTCAACGCGTGGGCGGATGGCCGAGGCAGGATTTTCATCGCCCGGGTCGCGCCGCAGATGGCTCCGGCGGCGGGTGCTCCGAAGACCTGGGAGATTCCGGAAATCACGACTTTGGGTGATCTAGCCGACACGCTGCGGCTGCACCCGGACGATCTCGGCTGGCTGATTTCCCGGGGCCGGGCGGAGCACTACCGCCATCGCTGGCAGGTGAAGCCGAAGAGCGGGCGCTTCCGCTTGATCGAGAGCCCGAAAGTGTTGCTCAAGTTCGCGCAGCGGCAGGTGCTGCGGAAGATCCTCCAAGCAATCCCGCCGCACGAGGCGGCGCGGGGCTTCCGCCCGGGATGCTCGGTCCGCGATTTCGTGGAACCGCACACGGGGAAGACGCTGTTAGCCCGCTTTGATTTGGAGGACTTCTTTCCGTCGATCACCTCGGCGAGAGTTCTCCAGATTTTTCTAACCGCCGGCTATCCCGAGACCGTTGCCCGCGCGCTGACCCGGCTGACCACGCACGCCGCGCCGCCGTCGGTTTTGGATGAGAAATCGCCCACCTGGCTGGAGCGTCGCCGGCTTGCGACACCGCATTTGCCGCAGGGCGCACCGACATCGCCGGCCTTGGCGAATCTCAGCGCGTTCCGCCTCGACTGCCGCCTGGCAGGTCTGGCGAAAGCGGCGGGCGCGGATTACACGCGCTATGCCGACGATCTGCTTTTCTCCGGCGGCGAGGATTTCGCGCGGCAGGCGCGGCGCTTCGAAGTGGCGGTGGGGGCGATCCTCCTTGAGGAAGGTTTTCGTCCCAACCATCACAAGACCCGGGTCTTACGACAGGGCCAGAAACAACACGCGGCCGGGCTCGTCCTGAACGAGAAGCCGAACATCGACCGCCGCGAGTTCGACCGCCTCAAGGCGATCCTGACGAACTGCGCGCGCCACGGTCCGGCTTCGCAGAATCGCACGAACCACCCGGATTTCGCCGCCCATCTGCAAGGCAAGCTGGCGTGGGTGCGCTTCATTCATCCCGGAAAGGAAGTGAAACTGCGGGCGATCTTCGAGCGCATCGACTGGGATTTGGGGGACCAGGGGTGATTCCACGGCCTCGGCAGATTGATTGAAGAAACCCCGCAAAGTTCGCGTATGGAGGAAATCCCATGACTCCAAAATCCATCCCAACCTTGTCCTTGCTCACGATTGCGGCCGCCATCTCCGGCTCGCTGCATGCCGATGTGAAACCCAACCCGCTGTTCACCGACGGCGCGGTCCTGCAACGCGGCCAGCCGGTGCCTGTCTGGGGCACCGCACGGGATGGCGAAAAGGTGACCGTGGAAATCGACAGCCAAAAGGTCAGCACCACCGCCGCCAATGGCAATTGGAGCGTGAATCTCAAACCGCTGAAAGAGGGCGGCCCGCACACGATGAAAATCACCGGCGACAATGCCGTGACCGTGAACAACCTGCTCGTCGGCGAGGTCTGGGTCTGCTCCGGCCAGTCGAACATGGAATTCAAATTCAGCGGCGCGGCGAGCGCCAAGGAAGAAGGCCCGAAGGCGACTTTCCCGAAAATCCGGATGTTCACGGTGAAGAAGACAACCTCCATCAAGCCGCTGACGGAAGCCGTCGGCAGCTGGGTTGAGTGCTCCCCGGAAACGGTCGGAGGATTCTCCGCGGTCGGTTACTTTTTCGCCCGTGATCTTTTCCAAAAACTCGGCGTGCCCGTCGGCATGATCCATACCTCCTGGGGTGGCACTCCTGCGCAGGCCTGGACGAGTTTGGAAGGACTTGGCACCGATCCGGAGCTGAAGGGCTATGTCGATAGCGCGAACCAGAAGCTCGCCAATCACGACGCCATTGTCGCCGCCTATCCGGCGAAGCTGGAGCAGTTCAACACCCAGTTGAAGGAATGGAATGAAACCGTCGGCAAGACCTATCAGGAAACCGTGAAGGCCTGGAACGAGGCCACTGCGCAGGCGAAGCAAGCCGGCCAGCCATTGCCGCCGAAACCCGCACCCGCCACCCCGCAGCCGAAGGCACCGGCGGGACCGGGTGGTGGATCGGGCGACCCGGCGAGCCTCTACAACGGCATGCTCGCCCCGGTCATTCCCTACGGCATCAAGGGTGCCATCTGGTATCAGGGCGAGTCGAACGCCAGGAATTCGAAGCAGTATCGCACGCTTTTCCCGGCCATGATCGCCGACTGGCGGGCGCGCTGGAAACAAGGTGATTTCCCCTTCCTCTTCGTCCAGATCGCGCCCTTCAGCGGCCAGCCGCCGGAAATCCGCGAGGCGCAGTTTCTAACGCTCGCCAAGGTGAAGAACACCGCCATGGCCGTGACCACCGACGTGGGAGATGCTAAAAACATTCACCCGACGCGCAAGGAGCCCGTCGGCCAGCGTCTGGCCCTCGCCGCCCGTGCGCTGGCTTACGGCGAAAAGATCGAATACTCCGGTCCGCTCTATGACTCGATGAAGGCCAAGAGTGGGAAAATCGCCCTCGGCTTCAAGCATGTCGGCGGCGGACTGCTCGCCAAAGACGGCGAGCTCAAAGGCTTCACCATCGCCGGCGAGGACAAAAACTTCGTCCCCGCGCAGGCGAAAATCGAAGGCGCGACCATCGTGGTCTCCGCCGAGGGCGTGTCCAATCCGAAAGCCGTCCGCTACGGCTGGGAAAACGTCCCCGACGTAAACCTGTATAACAAGGAAGGCCTCCCCGCCTCGCCGTTCCGCACGGACGTGGATTGAAGAGAGTTGTAAACGCGCTTCCGGCCTTACGCCGGTTCCGCGTTGACGACCAGGGTGCTTGCCTGGCAACTGACGAAAAAAGTCCCGCATTCACGCTCGGCATTGAGCGCCCGCGCCAGTTCCGGCTCCAGTTGGGCGCGGATTCTCCGCCGCAAGTGCCGTGCGCCGAACCGTGAGTCATGGCCTTCGACCAGGTGCTGTCGGGCCGCCGCGTCAAGCCTGATAGAGACACGGTGTCTGGAAAGCCGCTTGTTCAGCAGCGCCAGTTCCACGGACAGGACATCGTCCAGAAAACGATGGTCCAGCGCTTCGAAAAACACGGTCCGGTCGATCCGGTTGATGAACTCCAGATCAAATCGCTTCTGCAAGGCGGTGTTGAGAATCCGCTTCTCGGCCGCGTTCGACGGCCGGCGGCCACACCACTTTCTCCAGCCGCGTTCGAACTTCTGGCGGTAGGCATCCAGTTCGCGGGTGCCTTCGTTGCTGGTCATGAAGATCAGGCAGTTGTTGAAATCCAGCCGCTTCGTCCCTGCGGAAAGTTCGAGCCTTCCCGCGTCCAGGACATTGAGCAATGCCCTGGCAACCTCCTTGCTGGATTTCTCGATCTCGTCGAAAAGCACGATTCCCGGTTTGCTATAACTCCCCTCGATTTTCCCGAAATCAAACAGCGTGTGGTTCTCCTTGCTGCCCACATACCCCGGCGGCGCTCCGGTTAGGGCGGCGGTGTAATGCTCCTGTGCGAGCGTGTTCATATCAATCCGGCACATCTGGTCCGCGCTGCCGAGAATGGCTTCCGCCAGCACCCTCACCGTCTCCGTCTTGCCGACACCGGTGGACCCCACGAACAGGAATACAGCCAACGGCCGGTCGCCCGGGCCGAAATCCGCCTTCACCACGTGCAGCATGTCCGCGATGGAATCATGCATTTCCTCCTGACCGATGATCCGCGTTTTCAGCAGCGCGATGGCCTGGTCCGGATCGAAGCGGAAACGCGAGGCGCGGAAGCGGTCGTGCACCGGCTTCGACTCGTCATT
>JAIFNK010000175.1 GCA_020047775.1 Akkermansia sp.
GGCAGTTCTTTATGCCTGCCATACATCGCGATCGCGGGAGTCGCTTGGCCCGCGAACCATTCGAGGATTTCCCGTGAAGCGGAGCTCACAACCCAGGCATCCGCAGGATACTTCTTCACATAACGGGCCACCCGATCAACGTTCATCCCCAGATCCTTGAGGGATTTTTCAGCGAAACCGGCATCCATTCCCGCCTCCATGAGCTGCGCCAAGAGGCTGGAGTTGTCGATATCCCCACGGCCTTGCTTCTCGTAGAGGAAAATCTTCACACGGATTTTCCGGGTTGTGTCACCTTCCCGGCTCATCTCGATCCGCCGCTGTTTACCCTGCCCATGGGATACGAGCACGCCTTCTTTCTCAAGTTGCGCCAGCGCCGTCCTCACCGTGCCACGCCCTACCTGAAGGTTTTTCATCAGCCAGTTCTCACCGGGCATCCGGTCCGTCCATCTGCCGGCCCGGATCTCTTCCTTCAAGTACTCCGCCAACTGCCCGGTTGCCGATCGGATGCGCAGATTTCTCATGCGGGAAACATGGATAGATTGGGAGCAGTTGGCAACGGGAAATCATTTAGCCAAAGGGCGGTTCGACTGACGAATTGATGGTTTCCGAACGTTACAGAACGTTTCATTCCACTGTTTTGCACTTTTCACCCGGCTGTTCTTCAGCATTTCTTCCCGGCAGACGAATGATTCCTCCAACCACAATCCGAAATGTTCATTGCGGGTTCCTCCCCTTGGGAAAGGAGACGCAATAGGATGAGCTTTCTGCCAGCCCTTCAATCACAGCGCCTAATCCTCGACGGGGCGACCGGCACGGAACTCAACCGCCGCAACGTGGATACCGGGCTGCCGCTCTGGTCCGCGAACGCGCTGTTGAACGACCGTGAATCGGGTATTCTCAGGGATATCCACATGGATTATCTCGAAGCGGGAGCGGACATCATCACCACCAATACGTTCCGCACCCACAGGCGCGCGCTTGCCCGCTGCGGGTACGCCGGCCGTGCGCTGGAATTGACCAGGCGCGCGGTGGAAGTCGCCCGTGAAGCGATCCATGCCGCAGCATGCGCATCCCCAAAATTCATCGCCGGATCGATCTCCACGCTGGAGGATTGTTACATGCCGGAATCGGTTCCAACCGACAGGCAGCTCCACGCGGAACATGGCGAGCGGGTGGATCATCTTCTGCAATCCGGCGTGGATTTTTTTCTCGTCGAAACCATCAATTCAATCCGCGAGGCATCAGTGATCGCAAATCTCGCCGCGAGAACCGGACTGCCCGTTGTGGTGAGTTTTGTCTGCAATCGGGAAGGAAGACTTATTTCCGGCGAAACGCTGACCGCCGCGGCGGACGTTCTGCTGCCTTTGGGAATCTGCGCCATCGGAGTCAACTGCGGCCCCACGCCCGATCTGGCCAAGCCGCTTGCCGAGCTTGGATCGGCTTTCGGTAGGGATTTTCCGCTCATCGCCTACGGCAATATCGGTTACGCCGATGAGAAAGTCGGCTGGATCAATACGGATTCCGAGAGCCCGGAAATCTACCGGCAACATGCGATCCACTGGAACGCAAGGATCATCGGCGGTTGCTGCGGCACGACACCGGAACATATCCGGAGATTGAGCAGGGACCTGGATGATGGATAATTCCCGGAAACCCATCACCTTTTTTTTCACGCCGCCACCCCGATGGCACCCATTGCCCTCACCTCAGCTGCCCGCCGCAAGGTTCTTCGGCTCGCTGGCAGCCTTGTCTGTGTAATGCCTTGTGAGGCGACCGGCGACAAATACACTCCTACGAAAATGAAGAACTATGCCTTAAAAAAACTGATCATCACTGCGGTCACCTCGGCTGTTTGCTGTCACCTCTCGGCCGAAGAGGGCTTTGTGCCGCTGTTCAATGGGCAGAACCTGGAGGGCTGGCATTCCATGGCGGAAAAAAAGGCGGAAGGTGCCGGAGTGTTTTTCGTCGATCAGGCGGAAAAGGCGATCCGTCCCTACGCCGGGAAGGAGGCTGACAGCAAGCAGGACATCGACTGCCTGCACACCGCGAACGAATACAGCCACTTCATCCTGAAGCTGGAATACAAGTGGCTGGACAAGCGCTTCGCACCCCGGACCAAGGAGGATCGCGACGCCGGGGTGCTCTTCCATGTCCACGGCGATCTGGAAGAAATCTGGCCGAACTGCGTCGAGATGCAGATGGGCAATTCGGAGGTGGGGAAAACAAAAGACCGCTACACCACCGGCGATCTCTGGGTCATCGGCAAGGACGTCCAGGCGATGAACAACCGTGAAGGCAAGTTTTACTCAACCAAGGCAGCGCCGGTTCCGGTCGGGAAAGACCTGAAATACGACATGTCCTACGTCACCGTCCAAAACGAAAAGCCGCACGGGGAATGGAACGAGATCACCCTGACCGTCCGCGGCGGCGAGGAGGCAATCTTCGAACTGAACGGGAAAGTCGTGAACCGCATCGGGAAAATGACCCACGAGGTGGATGGCAAACGCGTGCCCCTGCAGAAGGGCCGCATCGGCCTCCAGGCCGAGTATGCAGAACTAATGTACCGCAACATCCGCATCAAGGAGCTGGATCCGGATGCCGGGGCGAGGGAGTCGGCTCCGCCTGCGGTTTCCTTTCTATCAGATTCGATCATAGACGACAAGGCACTCGTCACGCCGGTGGGGCCCAGATTTGCCGGTGCGATGAACGGGCTCTCCTATCAGAACGACATCCTCGTCAGTCACAATGGTTGGCAATACACGGCGTGGTATGACACCGTGGGCACCGATCAGAGCGTGTGGCTCGCGAGGCGGTCCATCCTGGGGCCGACCTCCGGCAAATGGGAGAAGTTCGACTCCGGATCGGATCTTCTGAACGCCGACGAGGACTCGTGGGACACCCACAACAACATCTCGCTCGGCATTTCAAAAGCGGATGGCACCCTGCACGTGTCGTGGGATCATCATGTCCACGACTTGCGTTACCGGCGCAGCCTGCCCGGTCTTGTCACCTACGCGGATTCTGACTGGAACGCTTCCCGGATTCTTGCCGAACAAAACTGGCTCACTTCCTCCGGCAGCCCGGTCACGGACCTCACCTATCCGATCTTCATTTCCACCCCCGAAGACACGCTGCTTTTCAACTTCCGCACCGCAGGTTCCAGCAATGGCACCAACTGGCTTGCGGCCTGGCAACCGGCCACCGAAAACTACGCGCCCCCCATTCTCGTGACCGTGAAGGACGGGATCTACACCGGCTTGTCCAACAAAGGTGGCGATTTCACTTCCAACAGCCGAAACGCCTATGCCAACGGCTTTGATTTCGGCCCCGATGGCAGGCTGCATTACACCTGGACGTGGCGGGAGAGCGTGGTGCCATCCAATCACGACATCTGTTACGCCTACAGCCCCGACCGCGGGGTGAAATGGTACAACAATGCGGGCGCGCTCATCGCGGACACCTCGCAGGGCCAGCGCATCCAGCTGGATACGCCCGGCACCGTGGTTGTGCCTCTCAATTGCCGCCAGCAGCTCATCAACCAACAGAGCCAGTGCGTCGATGACCACGGCCGCGTGCATGTGTTGGTCAGGCATCGTCGCCAGGAACCCGGTTTTGAATGGGCGCTAGGCGACGAAGCCTTCGAAGACCCGGACACCGGCTACTTCCATTATCACCGTGATCCGGCCACCGGCAACTGGACCGGTAGCCGCCTGCCCGTGACTCATCCGGTGGGATCGAGGCCGGATGTGGAAACACTGCCCAACGGGGATATCTACACAGTATTTCGATCAGAAAAGCGTCTGGTCGTCGCCGCCGCCACGGCTTCCGCCAATTACACGGACTGGACGATTCTCACAACCTACGGGGCGAATTTCGGTAGTGAGCCCCGCCTTGATCACACCAGGATACGCAAGTCGGGTGTTCTCTCGGTTTACTTGTCGGAAGATGCCCCGCCCTCGTCAGAACCCGCCGGGGTTCCGCTGCATGTGATCGACTTTGCCACCGGTCCCCTATTTGAGGCCCATGCCGGCCAGGACCAGCGGGTGAAAGATGAGGATGGCAACGGTTTCAATGAGGTGAAGCTAACAGGATCCGTGGGAGCGAGCTCCGGAGTGAAGGTCCAGTCGCGGCGATGGCTCCATCAGGGGAAAGTGGTTTCCACCCGAGCGGATCTGACCATCGATTTGCCCGTCGGCTCCCACATTCTTACCCACGAGGCCACCTCGGAGGGTGAGCAAGTCTCGACAGACACGGTGGTAGTTACGGTGAGGTAAAGCCAGTTCTCGCCGGGCATTCGTCCGTCCAGCTGCGGCCTAGTCCTTTTCCTCCAAGCAATCCGCCGGCTACCCGGTTGCCGAACGAATGCGTGGATTTCCCATTGGGAAAACATGGATAAATTGGGAACAGTTGGCTACGATAAATACTTTTACGAATGGGCTGGGCTGTGTGAAGGCTTGGCTGTGTTAAAATGTCCGTGAAACCGATTCATCCACCGTTTTGCATCTCCCATCTCTTGCGCTTCCAATCCCTTCGACGAACTCCTTTCCCGAACTCAAACCATGCGAAACGCCGACAAACACACCATTCCCATGATCTTTGGGGTCCAATGTCATGCTTTCACACTTCCTTGCGTCCGGATGGTCATGGAAGTTAACGGAGTTCTCCACGGTTTTTGGATCGTGGGCAGAAATTCGTTAACTTGAGCGTCCTCCCAGTCGTTCCTAAGAAGGAAATTGCAACGTCTTAAATCAACCGCCAGATCTCAATGAACATTTCCGCTCTTTTTCCGTGGCTCTTACGCAACTTCGATCAGGGAAACCCAGCCATTCGTATCCTGAAACAGCTACCTCCTGGAAGAGGATGGCTGATTCTGCTGCTTGCCGTCGGTCTCACCATGGCTGGTTCTGCCGAGCAGGCACCGACCGCATTTTGTCGATTCATTCCGGAGCGCATGGATGATTTTGCTTGGGAAAATGATCGCGTGGCATTCCGGATGTATGGACCGGAATTATGGAAAAACCCGGCGAAGCAGTGCGGCAGCGGGATTGATGTATGGGTCAAAAAGGTCCGCTATCCGATCATTGACAAATGGATGAAGGATAAGCTCAAGGGATCAAAGTATCACATTGATACTGGTGAAGGTGCTGACTTTTACAAAGTCGACAAGACCTTGGGATGCGGTGGACTTGGATTCTGGGTGAATGACAATCTACTGATCAACCGGCACTTCGTAACACAAAGAGTCATTCAGGGAAATGGCGAGCGCATCGAGTTTGAACTGACATACGCACCCTTGGAGGTCGATGGGAAAAAAATCACTGAAACGAAGCGGATCAGCATGGAGATGGGCAGCAACCTCTTCAAAGTGGAGAACTCCTTCGCCATCTCCGGCGGCGGCTCCGTCATGGTAGCAGTCGGGATCGTCCGGCGTGCTGGAAAAGACGAAGTGCAACATGGTCCGAACTGGCTTGGCTATGCGGAGCCGCCTAGCCCCGAGAATGGCCAGACCTATTGTGGTGTGGTGCTTGCGAACCCGGCCACCTTCAAGCAAACCTCCGACCACATATTGATGCTGGCTCCCGTCAAAGACGGGCAAACATTGACATACCATGCTGGAGCCGCCTGGAGCAAGGGACTCGACTTCAAGAACGCTTCGCAGTGGATGGAATACCTGCGGGAGCAGTCCGCAAAGTCCAATTCGCCTCCAGATGCAAGCACTGGAAAAAAGGCTTCCGACTCCGGGGTGGGTTCAACGAAAGAAGCCGCTATGAAATTCTTCCGTGATTGGCCCGAGGGAAAGTCACCGGCCGCAGTTGGCAAGAAGGTTGCGGAAGACTTCCTGCCGCGCGGGCACTATCAAGATCATAAGGATTTCCGCTATCCGGATGCGATCGTTTGGTTTGGGGCTCTCAAGGTGGCCCATGAAACCGGAGACAAGGAACTGGCTGGGCAGCTCATCCGCAGATACGATATCTATCGGAAAAATCCAAAGCTCGTGCCCGAGAAGTTTCATGTGGACTACGCAGTCCTTGGCATCGTGCCGCTTGAGCTTTATCGACTCACCAATGATCCTGCGTTAAGGAAACTCGGGATGCACCGCGCCGACGGACAGTGGCACAAGCCGACAGCCGATGGAGTGACCAGCCAGGCTCGTTACTGGGTTGATGATATCTATATGATTGCTGCCATCCAGACCGCAGCCTACCGCGTCACCCATGATCCGCGATATCTTGATCGTGCGGCCCTCACCTCCGAAACGTATCTGAAGCGTTTGCAAAAAGAAGACGGTCTCTTCTGGCATGCCGAGGACTCTCCTTTTGTCTGGGGTCGCGGGGTCGGTTGGTATGCGGCTGGCTTGACGGAGATCCTCAAGTTCCTTCCTCCAAGCCATGCAAATTACCCCGGCATCATGGGCGGCTATGAAAAAATGATGGCGGCTCTTCTCAAAAACCAAGCACCCTCCGGGCTTTGGCGTCAGTTGGTGGATAAGCCGGAATCATGGGAAGAAACATCGGGCTCCGCCATGTTCGCCTACGCCATGGTCACCGGAGTCCGGCGCGGCTG
>JAIFNK010000250.1 GCA_020047775.1 Akkermansia sp.
GACAAGCATGCCGCCGTAAACCGCATCGCCGGGGGCGACGAACAGGATGCCGCGTTCTTCGAGCGTTTGCAGGGAGAACGGAGTGGCGGTGCCGGAATCCATGGAGACAAGCGTGCCCGTGGTGCGATTCTGGATTTCACCGGCGTGCGGCGCGTATTCCTTGAACAAGTGGGACATGATGCCGTGGCCGGACGTCAGGTTGACGAGCTCGGTCTCGAAGCCGATGAGGCCGCGGGTCGGGATGGTCGCTTGGATGAAGACGCGGCCGGAGGCCTCGGTGTCCATGTGTTCCATCAGGCCCTTGCGGTTCATGAGGATTTTCAGGATGCCCTGGGTGTAGTCGCCCGGAGCTTCCACGTAGAGTGTTTCGTAGGGTTCGAGGAGTTTTCCGGCGTCGTCGCGGCGGAAAATCACGACGGGGCGGGAAACGAGGACTTCGAATCCTTCGCGGCGCATTTGCTCGACGAGCACGGCGATCTGCATGGCTCCGCGGGCGGAGACATTGAAGACGCCGGACATGTCGGTGTCTTCGACCTGGATGGAAATGTTGGTTTTCAACTCACGCATCAGGCGCTCGCGAATGGCGCGGGAGGTGACGTGCTTGCCTTCTTTGCCGGCGAGCGGGCCGTCGTTGATGGAGAACTGCATGGACACGGTCGGCGGGTCGATGGCGACAAATGGAAGCGGCTCCTGGTCAGCGCTGCCGGCGATGGTTTCGCCGATGTCGATGTTTTCAATCCCGGCGGCGATGCCGACGATGCCGCCCGCGCCGCAACCGTCGGAGTCGGCGGTGGCGAGGCCGGAGTAGGTGAAGGTCTTCATGACCTTGGACTGGACCTTGGTGCCGTCCTGGCGCAGGAGGAAAATGGTGTCGCCCTTTTTCACGCTGCCGCCGAGAACCTTGCCGACGGCGACGCGGCCGACGTATTCATCCCACTCGATGTTGGAAACGAGCATGAGGAACGGTGCTTCAGGATCGGCGACGGGCTCGGGGATGAACTCGATGATTTTCTTGAGAAGCGGGATGCAGTCCTTCCGCTCGTCATCGGGATGGTCCATGAAATAACCGTCGCGGGCGGAGCCATAGACGAAGGGGGCGTTGAATTGTTCTTCGTCGGCGTCGAGGTCGAGGAAGAGTTCGAGAACCTGGTCGTGGACCTTGAGCGGAGTGGCGAGCGGGCGGTCGATCTTGTTGATGACGACGATGGGCTTGAGGCCTTCCTGCATGGCTTTCCGCAAAACGAAGCGGGTTTGCGCTTGCGGGCCGCCGGAGGCATCGACGACGAGCAGCACGCCATCGACCATTTTCATGACGCGTTCCACTTCGGCGCCGAAGTCGGCGTGGCCCGGGGTGTCGACGATGTTGATGGTGTAGCCTTCCCAGAGAATGGCGGTGTTTTTCGCCTTGATGGTGATGCCCTTTTCGCGTTCGAGGTCCATGGAGTCCATGGCGCGCTCGGTGGTGGCTTGGTTTTCACGGTAGGTGCCGCCCGCTTGGAGAAGCTGGTCGACGAGGGTGGTTTTCCCATGGTCAACGTGGGCAATAATGGCAAGATTTCGAATTTTCAGAGACATGGGAACGATTGGATAATGGACGGCCTCCGTGAGAAGGGGGGCGGGCTATGCACGGTTTTTGCCGGGATGGCAAGGCGGGATTCGGGAGAATCTTCGCGGTGCGGCGGTGGAAGGCGGATTTACCCATCGTCGCACAAGCGGGAATCGGCAAGGGCGAAGAATTTCTTCCGGTCGCGGGCTTGGAGGAAGATCACGGCGAGCCATACGGATGCTTTCATGAGGTGCGGCATGATTTACCCGGAGCTTGTGAAACCTTGGTGAAGGGTCGGTGAAAAATCCCTTATTTGGGCATCCGCAGTGGCAGCAGTTTCAGGCCCGCCGCTTTGGCGAGATCGCGCTGCCGGAGATCGAGCGAGCAGAGTGTATCCGCGCCGAGCAGCAGGGCGGCGGCCGTATGGAGGATGTCCAGCGAGCGGGCCGGAATGACGGGTGTGTGCTTTTTGGAAAGCTCGCGGGCTTTGCGGTAGAGTTCGCTCTGTGGCACATCGCGTCGGGTGAGAATGCCGTCCGCAAGGTCGGTCTCGATCTGGAGGAATGCCGCGTCGTGCTCGGCGCGGGTGATGGTTTTTTCCCGCAAGGCCCGGCGAAGCGTGTTGGACACTTCCAGTTCGGCCAGCAGGGTGAAGGGAATGCTGTCCGTGAATCCGGCGGCGTGCGAAGTCGCAGCACGATGGAAATAATCCTTTTTCACCAAAAGGGCGATCAGGAAGCTGGAATCACAGAAAATCATTCTCCGCGATCTCCCAAGAGCAACGTGACCAAGCTTTTCTCCCGCCGTCCCGCTGCGGGCGATATTCCGCCGAAGCGGGCTTTGAAATCCGGTGCGTCCGCCCGGTCAGCGGGGACCAGTTTCGCCACGATCCGCTTGTGTTTCGTGATCGCGATGGATTCTCCCTCGCCCAACAGCGCTTCCAGCCGGGGGAATTCGGTTCGCAGTTCCCTGACGGTCGCGGTTTTCATGGTGAATCAAAAATGATTCACAAGTCGGTCCATGTCAAGATTGGGGACCGGTGGCTCCTTCACGGCAGTTTCCAGGCGGCGCGGAATTTTTCGTAATCGGCCTTGGTGAGAAGCACGTAGAGCGGGTGCTTGGCGGGATCGATCTGGGAAATCAGCCCCTGGAGTTTGGTTTTTTCCATGGTGGTGCAGCCGGCGGTGGCGGCGGCTCCGTCGCGGCGCCAGATGTGGAAGAAGATGGAGGAGCCGGCGTTGGGGGTGACCTTCGGCGGGGCGTTGTGGGCGATGAAGAGTTTAAGCGCGTGAGCGGCATCGTCCTGCTTCATCTGCTGTTTTTTCTCCCACGGCGTGGCGGGATCGTGCGGGAGGATGACGTTGCGGTTGTATTGCGGGGAGGCCGGATCCTCCACCCACAGGTCGCGGGCGGTCACCTGGCGGTAGGGGAGTGCCGGATTCTTGCGGATGGCGGGTGCGCTGCCCCATGCGCCGCCGATGGAGAAAACTCCGGCGGGCGAGCGGTTGTCGCCTTCCTTTTTGGTGGCGGCTCCGGCGGGGACGGGGTGGATGCCTTTTCCCCAAACCAGCCCGTTTTTTCCGAGGCGGCCTTGCCATGATTCGGTGACGGGTTTCCAAGTGCCGGCGGATTTCTGGTAGAGGCGGAGGGTGACGGTGGAGCTATTCCATCCGTCGGCGGTGCCGACGAGACACTGGGTGGAGTTGGCCGGCAGCTCGAAGGCGGCGGCAGGGACGAGCGTGAGAAGGGCGAGGAAGAGGGATTTCATGGAATTTTTGTAAGGAGAAGGCCTTGGATCAGGGCTTGCGGTGGGCGGTGAGGGTGGCGCGGACATCTCCGATGAACGCGGCGGCCCGCAGTTCCATGGGGATGCGCTCGGCGTCGTCGGTGAGCCAGAGGGTGGCGTCGCGTTTCAGTTTTTTGTAGGGCTGGAGTTCGAGGGTTTTGCGGTCGATTTTCCGCATGCCCAGGGTGAGCCGGATGGCGTTGCGGCCATTGTGAGGCTCGCGGCCGGCGACGTTGACCCGGAGGAGGTAGGAGGTGCCGAATGGGCGGACGACGAGGGTGACCTTGTCGCCGGTGTCTAGCTTCTGGCTGCGGACGTGCAACATCGCGGAAAAAATGTCGAAGACCGGGGCGAATTCAAAGGTCCGGTCGGACCGGGTGGTTTTGCCGGTTTTGAGAAGTTGGCTGATTTCCCGGCTTTCAACGCGGGTTGGGAAGTAGCGGACGGTGGTATCGACCTTTTCCTTGTCGTCGGTTTCCACCGCGTGGAACAGGCGCGGGCGCAAGGTGGCGGGATCGACCTCGGACCAGAAATTCGTCTGATAGGGAAACAACACGGCGGCGGCTCCATGACTGGCGGCAGACGAGCGGACGACGAAATTTCCCGGCTTGTGGACATCCGGCGGGGCGAATTCGACGCGCACGTTGCCGGCGTTGATCGTGCCATTCCAGCTCACTTGTAAATCCAGCACGGTGGGGGCGAGCTTGGGAAACGGTCCCGGTGCCGATGAAGTGAGCTCGCCCTTCCAAGTGGGCGCTGCTTGGAGCAACGAGGTGAGCAGCAGCGAGGTGAAAATGAACCGGCGGCAGGTGGACATGCCGCTTGGGACGAACAGGCGGGGACGGGTATTCATGGCGATGCGAGTGAGTGAAGAACAGGCAGGAATGCCTGTATCAGTTATTCGCTGGTCGGCAAGAAGACAGGCTCGGCGCGGGGTGGAAGGACGCCGGGTGCGTCGTCGAAGCTTGAGCTCGTGTCCAGGCGTTCCTCGTTCACGGGCAGCGGTCGGAAGGATTCGGAATGGGTGTCCACCCGGAATTCGAGTTTCATGACGTCGCGATTCGTCTCCGCCACTTGGTCCAGCAAGTCGCGGTTCTGGTTTTGGAGAGCTTCCATTTTCGCGATGAGGGTTTCGTAGAATTTTTTCTGCGTGGCCTCGTCGGGAGCGGCGGAAGTCGCGATGGGAGTGTGCGCGGCGAGCGCGGGAGGCGCGGGTTTGGCCACCGGCGATTCCACGGGTTTTGCAGCCGACTGGACGGCGGCGGGAATTGGAAGACCGGCGTCAACCATGGCGACGAACGAATTGACGGACCACCAATGGCTGAAACCCGCGGCCAACATGGCGACCAGCGCGGTGCCGCAGATCATTGGAAGGGGTGACGGTTTCATTTCTTGCGATTGATTACGGGTTTGACCGGTGCCGCGACCGGTGCCGCGACCGCGACCGGGACGGCTTCGGGCTTGGGTTCGGGCTTGGGCAGCGATACAAGCAGTTGCTGGAGGTTGTCGATGGCATTTCCGAGTTGTTTGGAATTCTCGTCCAACTGCCGGATGGAATCCGCGAGGATGGCTCCGACGGTGGCTACCTGCTGATAGCCGAGCGAGGGATCGAACCCGGGCTCGGAAATGCTGAAGACGGTCACGCCGTCAGCATCGGGGATGAGGACGTGGGGCCGGATGTTCAAGGTGATCTTCGAGCCGGGGGAAATCTCCACCTCACGGATGAAGGGTGGAGCTGCGTCCGAGGGCTCGAGACGCCAGCCGGCCGGAGCCTTGGACAGCGGCTTGGCGGGAAAACGGGCGAGCAGTTTCACCTTGGAGGGATCGACGACGCCCTGGCCGGTTTGCAATTTTTCGACACGGACGACCAGGCTGTCCTCGGGTTTTGCAGGCGGCGCGGGAACGACCGCAGCGGCATCCTGTGGAGCGTCTTCCGTCGGCTTGAGAGTATTTTCAACGGCCGCCGCAGGCTCGGAGTTTTCGGGTGCTGTCATTCCGGGGGCGGGTGTCGTCGCGACCGGCGTGGAGTCCGCGGCTGGCGGCTCGCGGTCCGGGTCTTCTGATTTCCGGCCCGTGTCGAGCACCGGAGCCGGCTTTGGATCGTCGATGGCGTTCTGGGCGGCGGCGAACGGGGAGGCCAGAATCGCGAGAGTGGAGATGATGAGGTGCGCTTTCATTTTCCGGCAGGTTGGATTTGGATCAGCCCGGTGGTGTCGAGGTCAGCGGGGCGCGGGGCGTCGGCGGTGCCCTGTCGGTTCACGGGGAGGGTGGGGCTGTCGGCCCGGAGGTCCGTCGCGGGAATCGATCGTTTGATCATGCGGTTCCACGCGCCAGACAGCTCGACTCCTTCGAGACGCAGCATCCGGGCCTTTTCCTGATAGTCGGCGAGGCGCGCGAGCAGTTCGCGGGCCTCGGCGACTTCCGCCGGAGTCCAGCGCAGGTTTCCGCTTTGATAGATTACCGGGACATCCAGATCGATCTTGGAAAGGTGCCCGCCCGGAGATTCGGCGGTAAGGATGTGCTGGACGCGGAGATTGCTTTGCTCGAAGGCAGTGGTGGTGGTGCTCGCGGATGGCAGGGCCGTGCTGGTGGGCTTTTCTCCCGGCAAACGGTCCTTGTCCGGCATCATGCTCAATTCGGCAGGCGGGGGCGCGGTTTTGACCGCCCCCGGGTGGGGCGCGTATTGCGGAGTAACGGCCGGTGAGGCCTGGATGACGGGTTTTATAATATACATCACGCAAAACGCGCCAGCGACGACGGTGCTGGCCAACAGCAAAAATGGATATGCCCGCGGTGTCGGGCCGGCGGACGCGCGGCGATTCGAGGTGGAGTAGGCTGTGGAAGTTGCTGTGAGCACCGGGGGGAGCGAGGGTATCCCCGGGTCAATGATGTTGACGATATTGGGAGTCTGGGCAGGGAAAGGCTTCATGGCAGGGATGGGGATTTTACCGCGACGCGCGCGGGCTTGGTCTTCGGTACGGCGGCGATGGCGTGGCTGACGATGGTCTGGTCGGAGACTCCGGGAAACGTGGTGATGGTCATCGATTCACGGCAGAGGCGCAGGTGCCGGTGTGTCCCACCGATGTTGCTGGTGGCCTGCAGGCCGGGGATCACCTCGAGGGCGCCGGCTCCCGGGCGCTGGCGGCCGATGCCGTCGGAGCGGTAGATTTCAAAGGTGCTGTGGGAATCCGCATCACCCTCCGCCGTGACCCGGATGCGGAC
>JAIFNK010000190.1 GCA_020047775.1 Akkermansia sp.
CCTGGTTCAGCTGCGGATCGCCGAAGAAAGGAAGCAGCGGGCTGGAATATTCCACCGGATCATTGGCCCAGATGCCGGGGGAGTAGGTCAGGCTTCCGTTGTGGGTGATCACGCCCTTGGAGGTTTCAATTGGAGTTTCCAGCACATGGAATTTCTGCAGGGCATAGGCCACGTCGAGATCGCGGTCGGGAGTTTCCAGTCGGCCGGGGCCTTTCCATGCGGCGCCCACCACTACTTGGCGCGCCGCACGCTCGGCGGCGACATCCACCGTGAGATCCGGCTCGTCGGTTAGGCGGGCATGGATGCTGGAGTGAAACGCAAATACGTCGCCGGGCGCGATCGTGGTGATCTCGACCGCCTGCGTTTGCCAAACCATGACCACCTTTTCTCCTTCGTTTTTTTCAATGCGGGCGGGTTTCAGGGCCACATTCACCGGCTTGTCGCTGGTGTTGCGCAAGTTCCATTCATCAAGAATCAAAGCCTTTGTCATCGATGGGTAGAGGGTGCGCGTCGCCACCACACCGCCGATTTCCGGATAGGTCAGGGTCAGGATACCGCTGAAATCAGCCTTGGCGGGAACTGCGACTTTCAGCGGTTTACCGGCGATTAGGATTTCAGGAATCAAATCCCGGTTTTCTTCGAAAATGGCGCGCCCTTTGTCCACTCGATCCGCTGGCACATTGAAGAACCGGGTTTTCGGCAGCACTCCCTTGGTAGAGTCCACTTGGACCTGCATCACCACTTTGCGCCCCTGCATGCAAAGGACGATCGGTGTTTCGCCATGCTTGAAGTGATGGGTAACTTTTGCGTCATCGCCCCGCATCCAGAAATCTTCTGCGTTTGCGGGAAGTGATAGACCGATGACGGCGAACAGGGCGAGCGCCAGCGTGGCGAGGGCATCCTGCCTGCAGCCTCTTAACAGACGCAGCCACGGCAGGCAAGATGCCCACCTTCCGAGACAGGCTGGAAGCCTATCCCCCCTTTTCTCCAGATGCTCTAAAGCAACGGTATTGAGCAGGATGCCCGCGCCACGTTTCGCTTTATTCTGACCGGGTGCTTGTGTGTCTTTCATATTAGCTTAAATCAAAGCTTCAGTCCTGCATCAGCGCGGATCTGCCACCGTCCATGAGGATGGTGTTGCCGGTGATGAATCCGCTGAGCGGCGAGGCGAGGAAAGAGCACAGGTTTCCGACTTCCTCCGGCGTGCCGATGCGGCCGACCGGATGGCGCTTGCTGGTTAGATCGCGTTCGACGGATGGATCGGGAAACGAGTCGAACCACGCTTGGTTGCCCGGGGTATCGATGAAACCGGGTGCCACTCCCACCACGCGGATGGCAGGCCCCCACTCGATGGCGAGCGCCTGGACCAGGCCTATCAGCGCGCTTTTGGCGACGTTGTAGGGGAAACATCCGGGGATCGTGTTGAAGGCGTGATTGGAGCTCATCACGATGAAGATGCCGGGATTGGCTTGTTGAAGGTGGGGACGCGCCGCCTTGGCCAACCGCCAGTGGGAGGCGAGGTTGAGGTTCATGCAGTCCTGCCATTCCTGCTCGCTGGCCGCGCTCGCACCGTGGAAGGCATTGCGGCCGGCATTGGAGATCACGATGTCCAGGCCACCCAGCGCGGCGACGGCTTCATCCACCTGGCGGGCGGGCACGGCGGGATCCCTGAGATCGCCGGATAGATAACTTGCACTCACGCCATGGCGTGCGACCGATTCACGAAACGCGATCGCGCGCGGGTGATCCGCCGCCACGCTGCCGGTGCCGACGATATCGCAACCGGCACGCGCCAACACTTCGGCGACGCCCGCGCCCACGCCATCGCTGGCTCCGGTAATGAGGGCGCGTTTTCCGGTAAGATCAATGTGCAGGGGCATGGTGATGATTTTTGTAAATTGGCAGGGACTGACCTCCGGGCGGTCCGGCGAATGAATGGCGAATGACAGGGCTCATACAAAGTTTGGAAATCATCTCATGTGCGGTCATTCACTCACCATTCTCTTGGACCGCCCGGAGGTCGGTCCCTGCCTTCTGTCAGACGTAGAAATTTTCCTTCGCGTTGAGTTCGCGGATGCCGGGATGGGCTTCCATCGCTTCCTCGACGAGGTCCACGCCGAGACCCGGACGCTCGCTGAGTTGGAGCTTGCCGTCGCGCACGTCGAGCGGATGGTCGATGACCTCGTCACGCCACGGCACGTCGTTGAACATATACTCGCAACGGAAGAAGTTAGGGATCGAGGCACAGACATGGGCGCTGGCCAGCGTGCTGAGCGGGCCGTTAGGGTTATGCGGAGCGACGAGCACATTATAGGCTTCGGCCATGGTGGCGATGCGTTTCATTTCCGATGGACCACCGCAGCGAGTGATGTCCGGCATCACGATATCGCAGATATGGTTTTCGAAAATCGGGCGGAAATTGTGGCGTGTGTAATGGCGCTCGCCGACACAGATCGAGACATTGCCCGGCAACCGTTCGCGCAGGGCGCGGAGGGTCGCGGCGTTTTCGGGGCCGGCGGGTTCCTCATACCAGGTCATACCGAGAGGCGCGAGGCGTTCGGCCATTTTCACCGCCATCTGGCCGTTCATCATGGCGTGCGTCTCGATCATCATATCCATCTCCGGTCCCACTGCATCGCGCACCGCTTTGGTCACCTCGTACGCGCGGTCCTGCATTTCAGGGGTGAGGGTGAGGTTGGTGTTGAGATCGGTGCCGTAAAGA
This sequence comes from Akkermansia sp., assembly GCA_020047775.1. Taxonomy (GTDB): domain Bacteria; phylum Verrucomicrobiota; class Verrucomicrobiia; order Verrucomicrobiales; family Akkermansiaceae; genus Luteolibacter. The sequence continues at coordinate 2,723 of JAIFNK010000190.1, forward strand.
TAGTTGGTGTGGGCGAAGGGATCGAATTTGAGCCCGCTGAAACCCGCGGCCTTCACCGCCGCCGCCTGGCGCGCGTAGTCGCCGGGCGTGTGGCCGCCGCCGGTGAACCAGTAGTTCGCATACAGGTCGATCGATGTCCGGAACGCGCCACCCAGAAGTTGATAGACCGGCACGCCAAGCACCTTGCCCTTGAGGTCCAGCAGCGCCATGTCCAAGCCGCTGATCGCACACATCGAGGCACCGAACGGCCCGATCCAGTTGAGATCCCGGTAGAGCTTGGTCCAGATGAAATCCGTGCGCATGGGATCAAGTCCGATCACCCGCTCGCCGACGTGGCGGGCGGCGGCGTCGATGATCGGCGAGCCCGGCCAATTGGTGGCTTCACCGACTCCGGTGTGGCCGGTGTCGGTGTAAACCTTGAGCAGGGTCCAGTTGTATTTGACCCCTTCGACGAGCCAGACTTTGACGTCGGTGATTTTCATGATTGGCGTTTGTTAGTAAATCGGTTCACATGATGCCATAGGTATCGAACGCCATGCGGGCGCTCATGCCGCCTTCGATGGCTTTTCTGACAAGTTTTTCGCCACGGGCCTTTTCCAGTGCCCTGCGCATCACTTCTTCCTCCGCCGCGCGGGGCACGATGCAGGCGCCGTCGATGTCGCCGAAGACGATGTCGCCATCGTGGATCAGGACTCCACCCATTTCGATAGGCACGCGGAAGTCCACCACCTTGCCGCGCGGTGCCTGGTCCTGCGCATAGCGGCCGTAGCTGAAGGTGGGGAAACCCATTTTCAGGATGGCATCGGTGTCGCGGCTGTAACCATCGACCACCGCGCCGGCCGCGCCGAGGATGCGGGCGCGGGTGCTCATCAACTCGCCCCACAGCGCGTAGGTCGGTGACGCTCCGGTGCAGAGATAGACATCGTTGGTCTTCAAATCATCGAGCGCTTCCAACATCAAACCGAAGGACCGGCCCATCACGCCACCGGCTTTGCCGCTGTATTCGGATGCACCGACCACGTCGGCTTCGAGCACCGTCATCGCGCGGCCGATCACGACCATGTCCTCGCGCAGCGGCTGGATGGCGGGCGGGAGAAACTGGCGCTGCAAGCCCATCTGGTCCATGATGTCGCCCACCACGGCAGTGAACAATTCCCGCCGGACGATGGCGAATAATTCGTTGTCGGATTTCCAAGTGCTTTCCATTTGCTGGAAGATTAAACGGTTGTGGGGCTCGACTTCCATACGCGGATCGGTAAAAAACATGTGCAAAACGCCAAACTCATGGATACCAGGATCAATCACTGCTCGTTTCCCCGCATCCCCGTGAACTGCGCGGGAATCGAGCTTATGACGATTTGGGAGGTGCGGGCGCTGGCGAGTTACGGCGTGGGTGGCGATGGAGCAAGGCATGATTCGCATGTCCGGATCGCCAAGGGCGGGCAAAACTGCGTCGCGCTGCGGACCATCAAGGGCCGGGGCGAGCTGAGATCCGCCGGTCAGGTCATGGAACTTGGCGCGGGATCACTGGTGCTGTTCGACTTCCGGACGCTGGAACGCCACAAGACACTGGGAAAATTCTGGGATTTCTGGTGGTTCGAGTTTCGTCCGGTCGAGCCGGTGCGCCTGCCCATGCGCACGATGATCGCGGCACCACTGTTAGCCGGTGAGACGGAACAATGCCGCACGGTCTTCGAGTCGTTACGTTCCGAAAACCTCGCCGACCGCTGCGCGGCGAACGCGGGACTCCAGTCGCTGCTCCACCGGTGGTGGGCGGAATCCGGCGGTCAGCACGAGGTGGCCGAATCGCGCCATGCCGCGGCGGTGCGGCGATTGATCGACACGATGCACCGGGCACCGGACCGCTCCTGGAGTCTGGCGGAAATGGCCGGGCTGGCCGGCATGAGCATTTCCTCCTTGCGCGCCGCGTTTCAGAAAGCGACCGGAGCCTCACCCGCCAACGTGCGGAACAACTTGCGGCTTGCCCACGCTTACGAACGCCTGCGTCCAGGCACCCACACGGTGGCCGAGGTCGCGATGGATCTGGGTTTCTGTGATCCGTTTCACTTCAGCAAGGCCTTCAAGCGCGAGTTCGGATTTCCTCCGTCGAAGCTTTCCAGGATGCCGGAATCGGGGAATTAACACCAGCTCACCCAGGGTCGGTCACTATTTCGACACCTGCCGGGGATGGAGGCAATTACCCCTTAATGGATTGCCAGCAATCCATCCGGGTCCATGGGGTAGGCTCAACGCGGCATCACCCTCGTTTTGGTGTCCACAATGGTGGTGACCGTCGGCTGGAGCGCGCCCGGCGTGGCATGGATGATGAACAACCGGCGGCAGGCGTCGAGATACTGCAACTGGCGTTCCGCAAAGGCAACCCATGACCCGCCCTGCTGGTAATAGAAATTCGTCTGGGCCATGTTGTATTCATTGACCTTCGTGACGGGGGGCACCTTGGTGAACTTCCCCGGATTGACGGGCAGTCTGTGCTCGCCTGCCTGGATTGCAGTCTCCACGTTGATCAAAGATGGCAGCCGTGAGCGAACATATTGTTAGATATCCCGATGTCCGATGGACCGTTTCTCAGTGCCCGGAACTTGATTGACGAGCATCCAACTCTATCAGGGATCGTAATGAGAGCGAGCCCTTGATGGTTCCGACAAAGCACAGTTCCCGTCGCCCGGTCGCCACGCGCCAGGACGACGAGAAAATCGTCTTCAACTCGGGTTGCAGGCGGAAAATTTTAACGGGAAAGGCTTCCCCCTTCCATTCATCGGCCTGGAAATCCACTGACTTGCCTTGGTCGAGTTGGATACGCTTTTGCCCCGCGGAAATGCCAAGCGGCTCTGAGCAGGCATTGAACAATTTCATGCTGCCCGCCTTCCAGTCCGTGGAATTCAGGAGGTTCCCACGCCAGCGGGTCTGTTGGTTCTCATCGGTTTCCTGTGAAAGCACGATGTAAACCAGCTTTTGACCTGCGGGAATTGTCAGTGTGACCAGGGGTTCGGGCGGCTTTCCTTGATTTGATGCGGCCAGCACGGGATTATTGAAAAATTGAATGGCATTGCTTTCCAATTTCAAACCGTCCGAGAAGTATCGGGTGCTGAGTTGCAGTGGTGCCGTTGGTGTGTTGCCGGCGCGCCAATGAATCAATCCGTCAGCCCCATCAGGCAGCACCAAGGTGGCGACCTTCACCTCGCAAGCATGCTTTTCAATCGCGAGACAAGGAAGCGCGGAGAGATACAAGGCATGGACGCATGCTGTGAAAGCGAGATTCCAGTTAGATTTCATCTTTGTTAAGCCAGCGGAACGAGGTGGTTCCGAATTTGCGGCCATATTTGAGGTTTTCAGCATGCAAATTTGTGATATTTCCACTTGGATTGGATAGGTTTCGCAAGGATTTACCCGGCTCATCCGCCGCGTTGACGTATTCCGGCATTCTTTGTACCACCGCCTCACACCAAGCCCTTGCAGCCACAGTGCCATCTTTCGCGATGCTTTCTCCGTAGGCGCGGATTAGAAACGTATCGCCCCTTACACTGAGCGAGGAGGAAATTCCCTGCAGAATGTCCGACTGCATCACATAACCGGGAATCCCGGCATAAAGTGAACCTGTCGCAGCGCGGGGATTTTTGTAAGTTGCCGGGAGCTTGCTGGTCTCAAGCATGGCGTCACTTGTCTTGTAAGCCGCGTTGACGCTCGCTCCCCAATCACCCTCGGCATGGATGTGCTACGCTGCCAGACTCCCGCCATGGTGGAAAAAGAAGTCATGATGCACGCCGTTTCCTACAACCTGGTTCGCTCGCTGATGCAGGAGG
>JAIFNK010000213.1 GCA_020047775.1 Akkermansia sp.
TCACACTTGTCCGCCACCTTTGGGGCGTGGATCACACGCACGGACTGGAACCCTATCTGGCCCGCTGGCGCGATGTGGGCTATGAGGCCTTGGAGGGAAGTCTCCATCTGTCGCCTGATCGTGAGGCGTTGTTGCGCTTCCTCAAAACGACCGGCTGGAAATGGATTGCACAGGTTTTCAGCCGCGACTTCATTCCCGGCGGAAGCGTGCGCGAACATCTGGATTCATTGAAAACGCAGATCGATGAATGCATGGAATACCAACCCTGGTTCTTCAACGCGCACAGCGGCTCAGACACCTGGAGCCTTTCCCAAGCGGAGGATTTTTACGGTGCCGTGCTTGAAATGGAGCGGAGCCTCGGCGTCGCCATCTGCCACGAAACGCACCGCTTGCGGTATTTCGGCAACCCATGGACCACCCGTCCGATCCTCGAAATGTTTCCCGACCTCAAACTGACCTGCGATTTCAGCCACTGGGTTTGTGTGGCCGAGCGCCTGCTGGAAGACTGCGGGGAAATCATCCAACTCGCGGCGGATCATTGCCATCACCTGCATGCGCGCGTCGGGCACGAGGAAGGGCCGCAGGTTTCCGATCCGCGCGCGCCGGAATGGGCGCGTCATCTCGCCGCCCATGAAGCATGGTGGGATACCATCTGGATTTCTCAAAAACGACGCGGCCTCGTGGAGTCATGCCTTACCCCTGAATTCGGCCCCGCGCCCTATCAGCAACTGCTTCCCTACACGCAGGCACCGGTGGCTGATCTTGCGGACATCTGCGACTGGATGGCCCGCCGCGAAAGCTCACGCTTCCATCAGAACCTATCAGTAAATATCCCATGAAAACCATGACATCCCGCGAGCGCGTCCGCGCCGCCATCAACCATCAGCAACCCGACCGGGTGCCGGTCGATTTCGGCAGCACCTTCATCACCGGAATTCATTGCAGCGTCGTCGCGGAGCTGCGCGACTACTACGGGCTCGAAAAGCGCCTGGTCAAGGTTTGTGAACCCTATCAGATGCTCGGCCTGGTGGAGGATGACTTGCTGGACGCGATGGGCGTGGATGTTGTGAGTATTTTCCCGCGATACACGATCTTTGGATTTCCCAACGAGAACTGGAAGACCTGGCGTTGCCCGTGGGGCCAGGAGGTGCTGGTCTCCGAGCACTTCAAGACCTACGAAAACGCCGAAGGGATCTATATTTATCCGAAGGGCGACACCACCGCCCCCGCCAGCGGCCACATGCCGAAAACCGGATATTTCTTCGATTCGATCATCCGCCAGGTGCCCATCGACGAAGACAATCTCGATCCGGCCGACAACCTCGAGGAATTCCAAATCATGAGCGAGGAGGATCTGCAATACTGGCGTGGGGAAGCCGATCGCCTACGCGGCGGAGACCGTGCCGTGATCACCCATCTCAATGGCACCTGCCTCGGTGACATCGCGCTGGTGCCGGCACCCTTCCTTACCTATCCGAAAGGCATTCGTGATGTCGCGGAATGGTACATGGCCACCGCGGTGAATCAGGAATATGTGAACGAAGTCTTCGCACGGCAAACCGAGATCGCCCTCAAGAACCTCGAACTGCTGCATGGTGCCGTGGGCGAGGTGCTCGATGTCGTGGTGGTTTGCGGCACGGACTTCGGCACGCAGGAATCGAGTTTCTGCTCCACCGGCACCTTCGATCATCTGTGGCTGCCGCACTACCAGAAGATGAATGACTGGATCCATGAGCACACCCAGTGGAAAACCTTCAAACATTCCTGCGGCGCGGTGGAGGAGTTCGTCCCGCACTTTGTGGACGCCGGATTCGACATCCTCAACCCGGTGCAATGTTCGGCCCGCGGCATGTCGGAGGAAGTCCTCAAGGAACGTCACGGCGACCGCATCACTTTCTGGGGCGGCGGCGTTAACACCCAGAAAACCCTGCCCTTCGGCACGCCGGAGGAAGTGCGTGCGGAAGTGCTGCGACGCTGCGAGGTGTTCTCTCCCGGCGGTGGCTTCGTGTTCAACACGATCCATAACATCCAGGCCCGCACACCCATTCAGAACGTGGCAGCGATGGTCGCCGCCTTGCGTGAATTCAACGAGGTAAAATAACCGATGAACCCGAAACCACCATCCACCAACCTGAATTATCTCCTGCCGATCTGTCTCGTCGCCACCCTCGGCGGACTGTTATTCGGCTACGACACCGGGGTCATCTCCGGCGCCATCGAACCACTGACCGCCAAGTTCGGGCTGAGCGACTTCATGAAAGGCTGGGCTTCCGGCTGCGTGCTTGTCGGTTGCGCCGCAGGTGTATTGTTAGTCGGCCCCATTTCAGACCGCTTCGGACGCAAGCCGGCGATGTTTCTCGCCGCGCTGATGTTCCTGATCTCGGCGATCGGCACGGCCCTGCCCAATGACATCACGACCTTCATCCTGTTCCGCATCGTCGGCGGACTTGGCATCGGCATCGCGTCCATTTCGACTCCGATGTATATCGCGGAAATCACGCCTGCCCACATTCGCGGGCGGATGGTGGCGGTCAATCAGATCGCCATCGTCGGCGGCATTGCGGGCACCGCGTTCATCAACTACTTCATCGTCCGCGCTCATGGAGATCCCTCGCTTGCGGAAAACCAGGCTTGGATCATCGATACCGGCTGGCGCTGGATGTTTGCCACCGGCATCGCACCCTCCGTGTTGTTCGCCGCGCTGCTGATACCGATTCCCGAAAGCCCGCGCTGGTTGATCGAACGCAGGCGCGAGGATGAGGCGAAGCGGATTCTGGAGAAAGTCACGGGGCCTGTATTCGCCGCCACCGAGTTCGACAGCATCAAGGCGGCCTTGTCGCAGGAACAGGGTAACTGGGGAGAGCTTTTCTCGCGGCGTTTGCGGGTGCCACTGACGATCGGCATCGCGCTTGCCGTGCTCCAGCAGATCACCGGCATCAACGTGTTTCTCTACTTATGCGGCGTTCTGTGTGGTGTTGATCATCGTCGTCTGGCGTTTCCTGCCGGAAACCAAGGGCCGCTCACTCGAAGACATCGAACGAAGCTGGAAGAAATGATGCCATCTACCGAGAGCCCGCGTAGTCCTTGAGATCAGGACCGCTCAGATCAAGCGCTCGCGGCCACCGCCGCGAGATGATCCGGCGTGGTCCCACAGCAGCCGCCGACGATCGAGATGCCGATGCTGCGGAGTTTGCAGGCCAACTCCGCCATGTCCGCAGGCGAGGCATCATAGCGGATCTCACCGTCGATCATTTTCGGCGCGCCCGCATTCGGCTGCAGGATGGTGGGCCGCCCGTCTGCGGCGGCGACGATTTGTTGGCCCAGTTCCAGATAGTCCTCCAATGATAGATCCGTGCCGCAGTTCGCCCCGGCGATGGAGGCTCCGGCATCGAAGGCTGCGCGGATGGCATCGGCAACGGTCGTTCCCATCATGGTGCGGAATTCCCCCGCGCTTTTTTGAAATGCATAGGTGCCGATGACCGGGAGGTCGGTGGCAGCCTTCGCCGCGCGGATTCCGGCGGAGAGTTCACCCGGATCACTCATGGTTTCCACGAGGATGGCATCGGCTCCGCCTTCGACAAGGGCAGCGATCTGCTCGCGGAAAATCGCCTCAAGCTCCTCCACGCTGGTGTCACCCATCGGTTCGAGGAAATCGCCGAAAGGCCCGACGTCGCCGATCACCCATCCGTCCGGTCCCGCCGCTTCGGCCGCGAGTTTCGCGGCGAGACGGTTCCACTCCGCGACCTTTTCTCCCAGCCCGTGACGTTCCAGCATCGAGCGCGTACCGCCGAAGGAATTGGTGGTGATCAGGCGGCAACCCGCATTCCGATAGGCCTGGTGGACGGCGACGATGTCATCGGGATGCTCGGAATTCCAGCACATGCCGCATTCGCCGATCTTCATTCCGCGCTCGATCAGTTGGGTTCCCATCGCGCCGTCACAAGTGAGCGGCATTTGTTGGCAGGCTTCAGTCAGGGTTGGTTTCATGGTGATTAGATGGAAAGGTTCATGAAGGCGTCCACCTTCGAGAGAATCTCGCGCTCGCTGCCGGGCACGCTGAGCACGTCGCACTCGCTGCCGAGAATGAACGGATGGCCGGTAGAGCGCATTTTCTCCAACAGGTTTTTCGAAAGCCGCTCGACTTCCGCCACGGTCATCTGGCTGGAAATGAAGTTCTTGGTCGGAAGGTTTCCATAGAGCACGGTGCTCTTCGGGACCAGCGCGGCATCCTCCCACAGCTGGCGGGAACAGCCGAAGCTGATCATCGCGGCATCCAGCGAGGCGAATCGCCCGACCATGGAATTGGTCAGTTCGCCGCAGTCGTGGAAGACGAGATCCACGCCGCGGGAGTCGAGCAACGCCTTCACGCGGCGCATCGGCCCGGTCACGTAGCGGTCGAAGATTTCAAAACTGTTATCCAGCTGGTTGGGCGAGAAATACACGAGGTTGGCCGCCGGTTCGCAGACGATGAGCGCCTTGGCCCCGGCGTCGATCTGGGCGGTGAAATAATCGAGGATGATTTGCGTGCCGATCTCGATGGCGCGTTCGATCAACGCGATTTCCGGTTCATCCTCGGCGGTCAGGCCGGTGCCAGCGAGGAAGACCGGTGTGATCGGATCCGAGACGAGTTTGGTCATCAGGGAAAACGGGCCGATGCCCATGCCCATCGGGACGAGTCCGGGTTTTTTCGCCACGTGGGAAATCGCATCGCAGGTGGCGCGGATCCGCGGCGTGAGGACGAATGAAGGTGTGGCCGAAGGTGCTTCGTCGAAATGATAGGATTCGATGTCCGCATCGGGAATCCCCATGGCATGCAGCAGCGCTTCCTTCTCCAGCTTGAGATCCATCAAGGGCACCGCGAGTGGCGTGTTGAAGCGGTCCGCGGTGTCCGCGACGACTCCGCCGAGTCGCTCGCCATCGAGAATCACAGCTTCATGATCGGCATGCTCGTGCAGCACCAGGTGCGTGCCGATCGGCATCCGGAGTCCGGCTTCCGCTAGATCGAGGTAGTATTTTCGGTCCATAAACTCGGTGGCTTTCGATCAGTAAGTCTCGGCGAGGCGAAGTGCGAGATTGACCGCGCTGGCGGCATCCTGGCTGTAGCCGTCCGCGCCGATTTCATTGCAGAAATCCTGGGTGACGGGAGCACCGCCGACGAGGATCTTCACGGAAGCCAGCCCGGCATCGCGCACGGCCTGCACCGTCGTCCGCATGGCGGGCATGGTGGTGGTGAGCAGGGCGGATAGACAAACCAACTGCGCGCCATGTTCCTGCACGGCGGCCACGAATTTCTCGGGGGCCACGTTGGTGCCGAGATCGACGATGCCGAAGTTCGCGCCCTTGAGCATCATGGCCACCAGGTTTTTCCCGATGTCGTGAAGGTCGCCCTGCACGGTGCCGATGACGGCGGTGTATTTCGGTTTGATCCCGGCATCGGCGAGCAGCGGTTCGAGGATGGCCATGCATTCCTTCATTGCGCGCGCGGCGATGAGCATTTCCGGGACGAAAACCTCGTTGTTTTTGAACTTCTCGCCGATGGCGCTCATGCCGGGCACCAAGCCCTGCTCGACGACTTCGAGCGGCTTGATTCCCTGCTCTAGCAGTGCCTGGGTAAGTAGCTTGGCGTCATTGCGCTTGCCGCCCTCGACGGCCCGGGAAAGTTCGACAAATGTGCTCATGGTTTTTTCAGGTTCGGATTACTTGCCGACGGGAGCGGCAACTTCGGCCTTGGAACTGGCAGCCGCGAGTTGCATCACGGCGATGAAAAGCGCGGCAAATCCCCAGTCGCCCAGCATCGTGCCGCGCAGGAAGGGAAGCCCGGCCACATAGCATTCCGTGAGACCGGCAAAGGTTTTGGCGTAGGGAATACCCGCGAGGTTGATGCCGGTGAGCCAGACACCGAAATTACTCACAGCGAAGAAGAAAAACGGCGTCGCGAAGATGGTGCCGAGCTTCATTTTCCAACCCCGGTCACGCACCGCGAGGCCGGCCATGCCGATGAGCAGGAAGGCCGCCCAGTCGATCATCCGCGGCCAATGGAAGGCGGCGTAGCCAGCCTGCTGATTGAGAACCAAATCGCTGAGAAACAACGCGGCGAAGGGCACAATCAACGCATAACGCCGACCGAGATAGAACCCGCCGATCAAGGCGAAGGCCCCGATGGGCGCGACATTGCCGGGATGCGGCAGGAAGCGGAAGGCGATGATGGCGGCAACTAACGAGAGAAGGGCGGGCATGGTGTTCAATGAATTGATCAACATGCTGCCAAAGCCCGGGCAGCCTGTCTTGTGGATTTGGCGGTTTGTTTGGTGGAATCCGCTTTCGGCACCTCGTTCTCTTTCTCCAGTTCCTCCCGCTGCGCGGCGGCGATGGTGTAGATCACGGCGGCGTCTTTCTCGGCGGTGGAATCGTATTCCCGGTCTTTCTCCGCCGCTTCGCGCTGGTAGTCGGCGGCGGTTTTTTCGGCAACTTCCTCGCCACCGGCCAGCAGGCGGTCGATGAAGGCCTTGCTTATCCCGTCGGGTGACGTAGAGTTCAG
>JAIFNK010000168.1 GCA_020047775.1 Akkermansia sp.
CTTCGACGGTTCGCGCCGGCCTTCCTCGATCACGTCGAATCCCGCCGCGCGGAGCTGGTCCGCGACCTTCCGCACCTGCGCGTTGCTGCGGACTAACACGCCGCAGGTCATCGGCCGCTCGCCGACGCCGAGCTCTCCTAGCAGACTTTCGAGCCGGTCGAGCCGCTCGTCCCATTTTCCCTCCACCACTTCCACCCGGGCTTCGCCGCGCTTTTCCGGGACGGCCAGTGGATCGGCGGAAAAATGTTTTTGCCATTTCCACGCCGCCTCGGCCTCGCCGAAAAACTCGCGCAGCGTCGCGGTGTCCCCGCAGACCTGGTTCACCAGCGCGAGCACCTCCGGGCACGAGCGCCACGACTCCGCCATTTCCTCGATGTTCAGCCCGCCGCCGTAGCGGGAAATCACCTCGTCGAACAAGCCCACCTCGCCGCCGCGCCAGGCGTAAATCGCCTGTTTGCGGTCGCCGACGATGAACATCGAGCCCTCGCCATCGCCCGCCGCTTCGTCGATGAGCGGCAGCAGGCCCATCCAATCCGACCGACTGGTATCTTGGAACTCGTCGAGCAGCCAGTGGTCGTAGCGGGCGTCGAGCCGGAAATCCACGGCTTCGCGCCGGAGTCGCGCGTCCTCGCCCTTGACCCACTCTCCCATCAGGATTTTCACGTCGTCGAAGCCGAGCAGGCCGCGCTGGCGCAGTTGTTTTTCGCAGCGCAGGTCATAGACCGCGACCACGTCGCGCACCGCGCGGGTCCGCAGCAGCGCCGCCGCCATCTCGCAGCGGGCGGCCAGATTCACCAACTCACGCAGCGCCTCGCCCGCTGGTCCGCCGATGAAGAACTCTTTGTAATATTTGAGCGTCACCGGCCCGTCGGCGGTCGCCGCGGCTTGCAGCACGTTTTCCAACAGACTGGTCGCGCCACCCAGACTGCCGCTGCCGATGGTGTGGTCGAGCAAGGTATCGAGCACTTTTTCCAAGGCTTCCCGCTGGCCTTTGCGGGTGTAGTCGACGCCATCAAGCCCACGCCGGATCTTCCCGGATAGTTCGTGTTTCAGCTGTTCCCAGTCCTCCAGCCGCACGCCGGCGAGCGACGCGGGGCCCCATTCCAGATCGTGCGCGGCGCGGTAGCGGCTCTGCCAGCTTTTCACAAACCCGCGCAGACCCTCCATCACCGCCTGCTCTTCCTTGCCGATCGTCGCCCGGCGGAACGCGTGCAGGAAATCATTGCCCGCCTGGTCTTCCAGCGTTTCTCCCAGAATCGTTGCGAGGATCTCATCCGCCGCCGCCACCGCGCGCGGGCCTTCGAGCAGATCGAATTTTCCGCCGGTCAGGCCGAGCTCGTATTGGAAACCGCGCACCACCTTGGCGAAAAAGCTGTCCATTGTCCCCAGCGTGAAGCGCGGCAGGGCGCGCACCACGCGTTCCAGCGACTCTCCGAAATCCGCCTGCGGCAGCGCCAGATCCCGACGCAGCCCGGCGGCGGCTTTCTCTTCGCTCGCGGCGGTGGCGAGTTTCATCAGCACCGAGTCCGCGAACTCGCCGGCGGCCTTGCGCGTGAACGTGAGCGCCACGATTTTTTCCGGAGCCACGCCGCTCGCCACCAGGCCGATCACCCGGTTCGCGAGCTGGAACGTTTTCCCTGAGCCGGCGGAGGCGAGAATGAGCAGATTCGGGGCGAGGATGTTCATCGTTGGGTGGAGCTTGCCTGGATCTTGTGAAATGGGAAACCCCGAAGTTGGCATCTGCCAGTGAGAAGCGGGCGTCACACCGCCCGTTTTTGACTGTGGGGGAATCTTGACCGCCGTCAGGTTGTGTGATAGAAATAGTGACGGAGTGTCTGACCGGACGATCAGCACTCCGGGACCGGGCACCCTGCGGGTCCGCACCGGCCTCACGGACGTGATCGAGGGCCAGAAGGCCGGCAAGCCGGTGACCACCGTGCACGCGGATCCGAAGATCACCCTGACCGGCACTCTGGGGTCCTCCGCCGTGGCGGCGCTCGTTTCGAGTGTTTCCTTTGAAGGGGAAATCGTGGACTCCGCGACCGGCGAGCGGCTCGTGGCCTTGGTCGATCACCGCCTGGGCAAAAAACGCGAGGCGACTCCCGCGACGTCATGGGCATCCGTCCGCAGCGCGATCCATGTGGGAGTGGAAAAACTCAGCACCCGCTTCACGGTTCGGCTGTTAGCGGCCGTTGAGCCAACCCGCCGTTGATTTTTCAATGCCCTGCCGGAATCCATCCGGCAGGGTTTTTCATTTCGCCTCCATGCGTCACGCGATCGGATCCGGACAAACCGAACGCCGCTGGCACTTGAGGCAGAACTCGCCCAGATAAAGTTGGTCGATCCAGTCCATGATCTCCCGCAGATGACTGGCATCCGAGGTGAGGAATCCCGCCTCGAAGTTCCTCTTGTGCGCCCCCTTGGCTCCCAGGCCCGCGCCGGTCAGGTTGGCGGATCCGATGAAGGCTTGCCGTCCATCCATGATGACCGCCTTGGTGTGGATGCGCGGGCAGAGAATGCGCTCGAACAAATCGCTGGAAACGAGATTCGGATACTTGTCGAAATCCTCCCGGAACCGCGGACCCGGCTCCTTGGCGTGCATCAGGCGCACGCTGACGCCGGCTTCGACAAGGTCGGAGAGAATTTCCAACAACGGCACAAAGCGCCGCCCCTTGGGGACATGCAGGTCCTTGATGTCCGCCGTGACGATCCACAGGAACTTCCGCGTCTGCGGCAGAAGTTCGACGATAACGGTCCGGTAGATGGCTTCGTTGAGGAGAAGTTGCATGAGAGGTGGCGCTGGATGTCACGATGACGGCTAGACGCACTCCGGGCATAAAATCCAAGGACTGACCAGTTTATTGAGGTGTCCAGGACTTGGATGCCGGGCCGATTACAAAGGGCTCTCGTGCCCTGCGGGATGATTCGCTTCATTTGCTGGTGCCGACGTGGGAAAGAAGAAGGGGAGTTTGGGTAAAGCTGAAATGCTGAAAACTGAATTCCCGAAAAGAAGAGTGGGAAGAAGCCGGGCAATCAACCGCTCCAGGCGATTTAAGCGATTCCTTTCCGAAGATCCCTCAAGCTCCACAGCGTTCCGCCTGCGGCTGCGCTGCCACCTTTCAGCTTCCTCGCGCCATCCTTGCGCTTCGGGCCGAACCGGTCACGCGCACTGGCAAACGCATCGTTCACGAACTCCTTGCTGCCAATCACCGCTCCGTCCGTGAAATAACGAATCCGGGAGCGCAACATCTTTGCGACTCCAAGATCCTTCAATACGGTTTCGTTGTCTTCGCTTTCCAGCATCTCCGCCGTGTTCTTGGTGACCTGGCCGAGGCCTTTGGAGGATTGCGAAAGCTCCGCACACCCGGGCTTTTTGCCGAGGGCAAGTCCCATCAAGCGCCGATACAAACGGGAAACTTCCTGCCATTTCCCAGCGTCGAAACCCACACCCTGATCGCTGAAACATGCCCGCACCAGACCCTCGCGCGCTTTTTTGCCATTTCCCTTCTTTCCGCCGCCCACCGCTTCCCCATAACTGCTCCATCGATAGTCCGCCGGATCCTGCACCATGCCGGCGCGCACCGGGTTCAAGTCGATGTAGGCAGAAATGGTCCGTGCGGCCACGCCGTCTTCCACAATCACGCTCTTGAAGCGATCCTCCCACAAGGTTCCCGAGCGCGAATGCGCGCGGTTGAACCACTGGGTAAAGCGTTGCAGCAGTCCCTTCATGAACTCGCCCAGGTCCTGCATGCGGTAGGAGAATCGCCGGTGAATCGCCTCCACCGCTTCGCCCATGCCACCTTCGTTCGGGTAAACCGCCGTCCTGGCGTCCGCCAACTCCTTCGCCACGGCGGCCACAAACGCTTCGTTGTAGAGCGCCGACAAGCGCTTCAAAAGCTCCTGATCCGAAAGCCCACCCTCCGCCATCGGCGGGATCTCCAGCAAAAGATGAAAGTGGTTGTCCATCAGGCAGTAGGAAAGCACCCGGCAGCCCGAGAAGTTCTCCTGCATGCGCATCAAGACGCGGAATTTCTCCTTTTCCTCCGTCCCCAGCACAAACCGCCGGTCCACCACGCGCGAAATCACGTGGTAAAGAACCGGTTTCCCGGAGGATTTCCGCCACTCGGCCAACCATCGCGCCTTTCTCATGAGGAAGAAGTACCGGGGCGGGGAGAAATGGCAAGAAGAGAATTATTACGGGCCCGTCCTGTTGCCATAATAACGGGCCCGTCCCGCTGCCATACGCCCGCAGAGCCCGCACCATCCCGGCCCGCACCGGATTCAAATCGATGTAAGCGGAAATCGTCTTCGCCGCCACTCCGTCCTCCACAATCACGCTCTTGAACCGGTCCTCGGCATTTCTCCCGATTCTTTGCGCTTGGCGTATGATTGCCTGGATTGTGATTGCGCCGCCGGTGGATTTTTAAGAACGCTCCGGAGTTCTTATCACACGACTGTGGAACCGGCTTTGGCGATGCACCTCACCGGGAGTCGACGGCGGTTGACAACTTGCGGAAATTACGAAAATCATGAATGAGGTCACAACGGAAGCGGCAAAGTCGAAAAAAGCATTTTCACGACGGAGATTCATGAAGCTTGGCGCGGCGGGACTGGCGGCCGCCATTGTCGTGGAACGTGGCTACGATTACTTCTCCGAGAGCAAGGCGAAGGCGAAGATCGTCATCGTGGGTGGTGGTGCCGCCGGGATCACGATGTCGGCCTACTTGTCGGACATGCTCCGGCAGGTGGATGTGACGATCATCGAGCCTAACGAAATTCATCACTATCAGCCAGGCTACACCTTGATCGCCGCGGACATCTTCACCCCCGGTGAGATCGCCAAACCGACCCAGCAGTTGATTCCGCGACACGTGAAGTGGCTGAAGGATTCGGTGACCGAGCTGAATCCCGAGGGCAACTCGCTGACGACGGCCAAGAACGGCAGGGTCTCTTATGATTTCCTGGTTCTGGTGCCCGGTTGCCAGATGGATTTTGACCTCGTTGATGGAATTACGCGGAAAAGCCTGGGAGAAGGAAACGTGCATTCCATCTATGATTATCGTAGCGCTGCATTGTGTCGCGATGCGATCAAACAGCTCGGAGGCGTAAAAGATGGCAAATTGGTTTTCACCAACACCTACACCAAAGTCAAATGTGGTGGCGCTCCCAAGAAGATCTGCCTGCTCACCGAGGATTCCTTGAGAAAACGCAATCTCAGGAAAAATTTTGAAATCAGTTATTTTGCCAACCAGAACGAGTTGATGAAACCCAAGGTCTATGGCGACCGGCTTGTCGAGATTTTCGCCGAACGTGACATCAAGGTGAAATACAAGCATCGACTAACGGGCGTGGATACCTCGGCGAAGAAGGCGTTTTTTGACTTGCTGCCCGAACCCTCCGCAAATCCGATTTTCGATGATGCCACCCATGAGAAGCTGGTGGTGGATTATGAGTTGCTACATATCGTGCCGCCGATGAGTGCGCCGGACTTCATCAAGAACTCCGCGGTCTCAGTTCCGATCGACAAGGACAACCAGGGCGGCTGGATCAAGGTCGATAAGGAGACGCTCGTTCATTCCAAGTTCAAGAACATTATCTCGCTTGGGGATGTGGCCGGCATCCCTACCAGCAAAACGGGTGCAGCCATCCGGATGCAAGCTCCAATCGCCGCAGCCAATTTGGTTTCCATGATGGAGAACAAGGAGCCGGTCATGAAATACAACGGCTATTCGGCATGTCCCGTCATCACCGAACACGGCAAGGTGCTCATGTGCGAGTTTGGTTATGATGAGAAATTGCTGCCAAGCATCCCATTCCTCGACCCAGGGATTGAACGGGGCATGTGGTGGTTGCTGAAAGTCCATGGGTTGAAACCCATGTATTACCATGGTATGTTGAACGGCTTTATCTAAAATGCCCTGGGGTCAGGTAACGCATTTCAACAATTTGCTTCTCCAAAGTGATTAAGGCCGTGTTTCGGACAGCATGAACCGGTGTCAGTGCGGCAAAAATCACCCGGACTCTTCGACCAGCGGGTGGGAATTAACAATTGGGATGGACCCCGCGATTTTACACCGGGTTTACAGACAAGCTCCGGCAAGTCAGCCACAATGCCTGGCGATGAAAGCCACAACCTTACTTCTCTGCCTGTCCGGTTTCACCTCGCTGCCCGTCGCGGCGGGCGAGGCCATGGTGAAGCCCGTGATCGAATCCGTGGGTCTCTTTAAAAACGGCCTCGCCGTGGTGCTGGCCACGTTTCCGATCGATGGCGCGGGCAGCTACTGCTGGGACCGCGTGCCGCACGTGATTCACGGAACCTTCTGGGTCGAGAGCGATGGCGAGGTGGCCGTGCAATCCACGACCCGCCGGATCGAGGAAACCGATGACAGTGGCGCGCCCAGCGGCGTGTTGCAATACGATCTCGCCGGCAAGGAGGTCACCATCACCCTGCGCCACAAGGACTCGCCACAGGACCCGCGAATCACCGGCACGGTCTGGGCGGTGCCGCCGCGCGCGGGCAAACGCCTGTGGGAC
>JAIFNK010000270.1 GCA_020047775.1 Akkermansia sp.
GGGAAGACGTCGATGATCCGGTCAACCGTCTTGCGCGCGTTGTTGGTGTGCAGGGTGCCGAAGACGAGCAGTCCGGTTTCGGCCGCCGTCAGGGCGAGCGAGATGGTTTCCAAGTCGCGCATTTCTCCGACGAGCACGATGTCCGAGTCCTCCCGCAGGGCGGCACGCAGGCCGTCCGCGAAGGAGGGGGTCTGGATGGGAACCTCGCGCTGGGTGATGATGGAACTCTTGTTGCGGTGGACGAATTCGATGGGCTCTTCGACCGTGATGATGTGGCGGCTGAAGTTGATGTTGATGTAGTCGAGCAGCGCGGCAAGCGTGGTGGACTTGCCGGAGCCCGTCGGGCCGGTGACGAGCACGAGACCGGAACGCATGTGGCCGAATTCCTTGACGACATTCGGCACCCCGAGGCTTTCGAGAGATGCGATTTCGGTGGGAATCAAACGGAAGACCGCGCCGAGGCCATTCTGTTGTTTCAGGTAGTTACAACGGAAACGGGAGTCCACGTCCATCTCGTAGGCGAAGTCGAGGTCGCCGCTTTCGAGGTATTTTCCAAAGGCCTGCGGATCGCAGATTTCCGCGAGAAGGTCGCGAAACGATTCCCCTCGTAAGACTTGCTGGTCGGGGATCGGGACGACGGCGCCGTGAACGCGGATTTTCGGCGGTTGGCCCTCGGATAGGTGGAGGTCGGAGCCTTTGGTGGCGATCAGGTAGCGGAACAGTTCGTCGATCTTGGCCATTGGAAAGGAAAAAGGTGTGGTGTGGGACAGCGGAGGAAGATTCTCCGGAATGGGTGGGAGACAGTCGGGGATTACCAGGGGTCAGGATTCGAAAAACGCCCTCATCTGCGCCTTGTCGTCAGCCCGGAAGAGCGTGTCTTCGCGGGAAATGATGCCTTTGACATAGAGTTGTCGCAGGGACTCGTCCATGGTGATCATACCGACGTTTTTCCCGGTCTGCATGACGCCGGGAAGCATGAAGGTCTTGCCCTCGCGGATGCAGTTGGAAACGGCCGGGGTGTTGACGAGCAGTTCGAGTGCGAGCACGCGGCCCAGTCCGTCGGTGCGGGGCACCAGCTGCTGGGAGAGGATGCCGCGAAGTGATTCGGAAACCATGATGCGGATCTGGTCGCGCTGGTCGGTGGGGAATACGTCGAGTACCCGGTCCAGAGTTCGCGGGGCGTTGCCGGTGTGGAGGGTGCCGAGCACCAAGTGACCCGTTTCCGCGGCGGTCAGCGCCAGCTGGATGGTTTCCAGGTCGCGCATTTCACCGACCATGATGACATCGGGATCCTCCCGCAGTGCCCCGCGGAGCGCACGGGCGAAGGAGTCGGTGTGTTTGTGGACTTCGCGCTGGTTGACGTGGCAGCCCTTGGACTCGAAGACGTATTCGATGGGGTCTTCGAGGGTGAGAATGTGGTCTTCCCGGTCGCGGTTGATGAAATCGACCAGCGCCGCAAGGGTGGTGGATTTTCCCGAGCCGACCGAGCCGGTGACGAGGACGAGGCCGTTCTGATAGCGGGTGAGGGGAAGGATGTGCTCGAGTGGCAATCCGATGTCCTCGATGGTCTTGATCTTGTCGTTGATGATCCGGAAGACGAGATCGAGGCCGAGGCGCTGTTTGACGACTGAGGCGCGGTAGCGCCCGTTCGGGGCTGAGTAGGCGAAATCGATGTCGCCCTTCTCCTCAAGCCGCTCCCATTCCTTCGGACCGAGGAAGGACTTGGCGAGCCTTTCGGTGTCCTCCGGGGTCAGCGGTTGGTGGTTCTGCCAAATCGGGGTAAGCTGGCCGAAGCGCCTCCAGGCGGGTGGGTAGGCGGTGGGAAGGTGAAGATCCGAGCAGTCGTAATCGCGCCCGAGTTGGAGGTATTGATCAACGTGATCGAGAACCTGATGTGCTGACATGGAATGGGTTTAGTGGATTTTGGGTTTGGATGAAGGGCTTGGAGGCAGTTGGCTTGCGGAAGAGCCGGTGCGCTGCGCCGAAAAGTATTGTTTCACTTGATCGGTTAGCCAGACCTTTGCCAATGGGCGGACTGCGGTCAAGGAGAGACCGAGTAACGCGACCGGCAAACTGCGGCGCTTTTTCTCCGGCGCGGCGGGTTTTCTGCCGAAAATCAGGCTGGCGGCGAGACCGGAAACCAAGGATCCGACAAGCCATCCGGAAGGATGGCTCCTGAGGGAATCCCTCAGCCGTGAGGGAATGTCGAGGCGCTCCTTGAGGGAAACCGCGGCACTGTCCAAGCTGGCACGGGCCGCTCCGCTGAGGCGGATCAATCGTTCGATTTTCTGGGTTTGTTGAAGTTTTCGATCCATTCTCGGTCCTTTTGGAATTCAGTGCGGGTGGCAGGGAAATTCGGAGTTCCCGCAGCTTTGGCCATTTGGGCCAAAATGCCCCCCAGCAACAGGTGGAGGGCGGCGAGTCCGACCGCGACCCAGTCCCAGGGCCAGCCTGTCGCTTGCGAAATGATAGAGACTCCGCCGGCGAGCAGCAGCATCCAAGTGGCGAACGCGCAGCCACAGGCTGCGGCGATGATGACGGCGCGCCTGGCGGCACCGCGCGCGGCATCCTGCGATTCCAGTTGGATGAGCGCCACGCGGGACGCGATCAGATCCATCAGCGCCACGCGCCAATTGGCGCGTGACGCATCAGGATCCGCTGAGTCCGGCGCGGTTGCTTGTCCAGACCCTGCCTGGCCAATGTCAGATGATGGATTCATGAGACGACTTGGAAATCACCCGACAAAAGGCGTCGCATCTCAGCGGCGAACGATCAAACCAATCAGGAATCCGGCACCAAGGGCGCTCAAAACGCACTTGGTAGGATTCTGACGGATGTAATCTTCCGCAGTAATGTGCAGTTCCTTGGCCTTCACCCGGGTGTCCTGCCACTGTTCGGTGGCGGATTCCCTGAGGTGCTGTGCCTTGTCCGTGGCGGCGGCCTTGAATGCGGTGGCTTTCTCGGTGGCGGTGGCCTTGAACTGGCTGGCACGCTCGGTGGCGGTTTCACGGAATTGCTGGGCGGATTCCATGGCGCGGTCTCTCAGCGCGTTGGCTTTTTCCTCGGCCGTGTGGACGAATTCGCGGGCTTTCTCGCCGGCGGCGGCCCGGAGGTCGTTTGCTGCTTGGGCGACGGATGGCGTCTGCGTGAATCCGGCTTCCGGATCGAGACTGGTGGGGGTAGAAAATGGATTGGTCATGGCTCTTGGCTTTCTGTTTCCGGTGAACCTTCATGGTTCACCGAGTCGGAAAAAATTAGACCGTTCCGGTGTCGAGTGCAAGCGGTCTCTTTCAAAATTTGGATGGGGGTTCCTGCTGGACCGGTCGGGCTTTTGGGGGGGTGAGGAGGATTTCATTCTCCGTTTCGGGCGGTGCGGTGAACTTCATGCTCTCCCACTGGGTGGCCTTCAAAGGGCCTGTGCCGTGGAACTGGAAGAGTCCGGAGAACGGGCGCAGCGGACGTGTGAGGATCCCTAACAATCCACGGGCGTTCATCCGCATGGTCAAGTCGAGGGTCTGTTCCTTCATGTTCACGGAGCCGTTGCCCGCGAAGTTGAGGGAGCTGGTAGAGGTCTTGAAGTCCCTGGTGCTGAGGATGCCGTCTTCGATTTCAAAGGTGCAGAACGCGTCCCTGGCCCGTTGGACTCCCGCATCCTCGTTGTTCAGCACACCGCCGACCAACGGGGTGAGCGGGCCGAACATCGGCACGGAGAACAGCTCCGCGTTTTCCAAAGCGAGCAGGCCGGTGCCGGACAGGGTTTCGACCTTGTTGTCTCTCATCGAGAATTTGAGCCGACCGGTGACCACGCCGGCCCCTTTCATTTGGAATCCGTAGGCGGAGGTCAGGTCCGGGATGGAGAGCTTGGTCCAGTTCATCTCGCCCACGAGCTTGCCGCCGCCGAGGTAGTCGATATTGCCGGCGACCGGACCGTCGAAGGCATCGAGCTTCAGGTTGCTGATGAGCACCCGCTCCCCTTGGATCGAGACCTGTCCGCTGGGGCTTCCGAGGGTCAGGTTGGATCCCAGGAACACGTAGTCGGCGGGATGGGGCGAGTTGAAGGAAATGTCCAAGGACGTCCGCCCCTGCGGTGTCACGTCCACCACGCCGGAAGCTTTCATTTCCGGCGGTTGGTGGAACCGGTATTGCTCCAGCGAGTCGGCCACCTTCGGCGCGAAAAAGCGGACCATCGGTGCCGCCCACATCGTCCCGCGCACATCCTCGACCTCCACGATCTTGTTGGGCGCGTCATAGCGGATCCTGCCGACTTTGGCAGTGCCTTCGACTGCTCCGTTGAAGGTCTTGTGGAGGGCGTATTTCGTGTAGTTGAAGACGACCGTGCCGTCGTAGAAATCCAGTTCATGGTGGTTCAGGGAGAATTTACAACCTGCGGAATTCACCGGAACCCCTTTGTAGTTCAGGTTTTTGACGTTGCCGGAGCCGGCGTAGGCCCAGGCGAATTTGTTCGTCAGGTCGAATCCGCCCTCCAGCAAAACGTCCACGGCGGCTCCTTCCCGTTCGCTGAAATCATCGAGCACCACCCCCAACGGCAGCCCTACGAAAAACGGCCGGTAAACCGGGACCGGCAGCGTGCTGTGGAGCTCCAGCCGCACCAGCGGCCATTCGATCATCGCTTTGCCTTTGGCTTTGCCGTCCGTCCGGGTCAGCTGCAAATCCCGCAGATAGATCCGCTTTTCCCGCATTGAAAAGGCGAGTTCCACGGCATCGAACGGCATTCCGCGGAGGTTCACCGACTCGCAGCGGACGTGGCCGGTCATTTGGATCTGCGGCACATTGAAGGCGTCCAACTGGAATTCTCCTTCGGCACTCAAGCTTTGGTTGCCAATGATCCGCATGTCCCTCAACTCGGGGAGACCCAGCCAGGCGGTCAGGAGTGGCTGGACTTCCAACGACGAAAAAACATCAAAGCGCCCCTCCTTGGCCTCGAGATTGTAGTCGATGTGACCTTGCAGGACCCCGCTTGAGTCCGTGGCCCGGAGCGAGGTGATGGTCAGAATGTCGCCGGACAGGTCCGCCGCGGCTCTCACCTCGTCGAGCCGGTGGCCGTTTTTTTCCATGTCCCGCACGTGCAGGGAAAGCTTCGCGGTGATGGAGGACCTGATGTTGACGTCGCCCTCGACGGAAATTTGGATCACCGGCGGATAGGCTTTGTCGAAGCCCCACTTTTCGAGCTCGCCGATGACCTTGGCGAGCAGCTCGCGGCGTTTTCCGATGTTCGAGTCGTCGGGCGGGCTCTTGCCATCGTTCTGATAGCCGATGAGTCGGGCGTTGAGCGAGACTTCGATACCGGCGATTTTGCCCTTGGCGTCACGGATTTCCAGTCTCTGTTCACCGGGCATGAAGAGCGTTCCGCTTGCGTCGCTGACATTGAGTGTCCCGGAATGAGGGTTTTTCGGATCCACCGGCAGCTCCATCCGCGCGTGGTTGAGTTGGATCTTATTGAGGTGGATGACCCCGCGGGCGAGCTTGGTCTTGTCGAAATCCAGGATCACAGCCTCCAGCCTGGAAATTTCCCGCAGGTGCCCGGGTTCCGAATAGACCCGGACGTTGGTGGCGACGACTCCTTTGAGCGGCGCATAACTCAGGCTGCCGATTTTGATAAAAGCGCCTTGTTTGGCGACTTCCCGCTCGATGGTCGCCCGCCAAGGTTGGGGCAGGCCTGTGTGATTCGCCCACCAAAGTCCGAAAACCGCCGCAATCGTTGCCAGGATGGTCAACAGAAACGCGATGGATCGGAGGTTGCGGGTCAGATGCAGGCGGGACATGCGGGATCTCGATGAAGGCTAGGCGGGAGGTTTTCGAAAAGCAACTCAGGGAATGATCCCGGCCTCGCGGAATGAATAGTAGGGGCTCCGGCCCGGCGACGGGCGACCGATGATGACATGATCCAGAAAACGCACCTGCATCAGGCCCGCCACCTCCCCCAGACGGCGGGTAATGACTTCGTCCGCGCGGCTTGGGCTGGGGTCGCCCGACGGGTGATTGTGGATCAGGATGAAGCCGAACGCCCCCCGCGTAATCACCGGGCGGAGAATTTCCCGTGGATGGGCGCTCGAATCACTCACCGTGCCGACTGAAATCACGCTGGTGCCCATGTGCCGCAGCCGGCTGTCCACCACGGCGACGACTACCTGCTCCTGACTCAGGTGCCGGAGCTGGGGGCCGAAAAAATCGTTGATCCGTTGCGGAGTATCGAGCGGCACGTCCTGGAGTTGCTCGCGGGCGACGCGGATCCCGAGTTCGAAGGCTGCCGCCAGTTTGGAGGCCTTTGCCAGCCCCAGGCCCTTGGTTTTGGACAATTCGGCCACCGGGAGCCCGCCGAGCGCCCCCATGGAGCCGTATTTCGAGATCAGCTCGCGGCCGATCTCGATCGCGCTGCGGCCTTTGATCCCGGTGGAAATGAACAGAGCCATCAACTCCGCGTTGTCCAAGGCGGCGGGGCCGAGTTTCGACAGTTTTTCACGAGGCCGCTGGTCATAGGGCATGTCCTGGATTCGC
>JAIFNK010000109.1 GCA_020047775.1 Akkermansia sp.
CGAGATCGACGCTGGTGAGGCGGAGGATGGGTTCCTCGATGATGCGCAGGCTGGCTTCGACCGGCGGGCTGGGGGACTTGTCGCGGCCGTGCACGGCGAGGTCGATGGAGATGTTGAGAACCTTGGCGCCCTCGGGGTAATCCATGCCGAGGAAAAAGATGTCGCTCCAACCGCAGTGGGTGAGGTCCATGCGCACGGGCGTGCGCTCGCGGAGGATCGGATAGGTGCCGGTGGCTGGATCGCGGCGGGTCATTTCCGGGCGGATGCGCAGCGGTTGGTCGGCCGGGTGGCCCATGCGGAACATCCATTGGTTGCCACTAACACTCCGGACGCTGCGGCGGACCTGGTCGGCGAGGGTCTGGAAGGCGAGACGTTGATAGACGGAGGCGAGCGCGCTGGAAATCCCGTCGCTGGGCGCTTCGGTGCGCTGGGTTCTGAGGAAGATGTCGATGGCTTCCTCGAAGCGGCGTTCGAGCAGGTTTTCGTAGCCCTTGAAGGGGATGGCGCCGGGTTTGTCGCCGGATTTTGCTTCTGCGAGGCGGAGCGGCAGGTGGAAGCGGTGGATGGAGTAAAGGAACAACAGGGCGCGGACGCGGTGATAGAGATTCTCGCTGGTGCGGCGGAAGGCGTCGAGCGCGTCGGCCTCGGCGAGCAGTTCGGCGAGCGATAGTTTCTCACAGGCGGCGTCGAGCGAGAGGTCGCGGACGGCGTCGTCCGGCGAGGTGATGAGTGCGAGCAGGTCCATGGTCCGGGAAATGTCAGGCGTGGGACTGGGCGAGCAGCTCGACGATGTTGGTGAGGATTTCGTCGCGGTCCTTGCCGGCGAGGCCGAGGGCGAGTTGGGCGGTGAGCAGGCCGTAGTGGACGCCGATGTCATGGCGGCGGCCTTGGAGTTGGTGGGCGAGGTATTGCTCGCTGCGGGCGATTTCCGAGAGGGCGCTTGAAAGGTCCGCGCGGCCGGCGGCGAGCTGGCGGGCGAGGATTTCCATGACGGTGGGGGTGAGGACGTGGAGGCCGAAGAAACAAAGGTAGTTGCCGGCGCGGAGTCCGGGGACCACGAGTTTTTGCTCGGCCTCGGTGGGCGTGGGTTTTTCGATGACCGTTTCCACTTGATAGAGCAGGTCGCTGCCGGGCACGCGGCGGCCGCCGATGGCGCCGTAGAGCGGGAGTTTGCTTTCGTGGGTGGCTTGGACGGCGGAGACCGCGCACTCCTCAATCGCTGCGGTGGCGAGGAGTTGGGCGGTGCAGGAGGTCTCGGTGCGGCTCAGATAGAGGTGGTCGCCGACCATCAGGAGGAACGGATCCTTGCCGGTGAAGGCGGCGGCGCAGTGGACGGCGTGGCCGTAACCGAGCGCTTCGGGTTGTTCGATGAACCGCATGTGGCTGGCGTGTGGGCCGGCGGCGGACTTGTAGGCGGCTTCGTCGCCGGGGCAGATGACGACGGCGATTTCCTCGATGCCGGCGGAGGTGATTTCGTCGGCGAGAATGGCGAGGGCGGACCTGGAGGTCCCGTCGCGGTCAACGAGCGTCTGGAGAGGGAGGGTGCGCTGGGTTTTCCCGGCGGCGGTGATCACGGCTTTTCTGACTTTCACGAAGCGGATACTGGCCACCCCGCCGGGGTTGGCAATCCCAGAGGATGCAGGTGAAGCGGTTTTTGGCATCCCGTTGCGGCGTGCCCGGCCTGCTGACTGAGAGCGCCTGCGGAAAAGGCTATACGGCAGCTGCCACGGAATCTCCGGTGATCGGAAAACCTGCGGGTTTTCGAGTCGCACGGATTTCCTCGGTCACGACAAAACCAGGGAACGGCCTATTTCTTCGCGGGGGACGATTTACGGGCCCAGTCGGCGAAAGACTCCGGGTTGATTTTATCGTTGTAGCCGCCTTTTGCCAGCTTGGCTCCGGATGCGTCGGTGAGGAAGTAGGTGGGGAAGCCGCTGACTCCGAATTCCTCCTGGAGCTTTTTGTCATCCTTGCTTTTCGTGGCACCGCCGGGACCGAAATCGAGCAGGAGCAGCACCAGGTTTTCGTTAGCAAAAGTTTTGAAGGCCTTCTGTGAGAAAACCGCGTCCTCCAGTTTGATGCAGTAGGAGCACCACGATGTGCCCGTGAAGAGCACCAGAATCGGCAAGCCGGTTTCCTTGGATTCCTCCCGGGCCTTGTCCATTTTGGTCAGCCATTTGGCTTTGCGGTCGGCCTTGACGGTGGGTGTGGGGGCGGTCTGGGAGGAGGGGGCGGCTTGTGCCGGGTTGTTTTTGATGAATTCGCGATCGGCTTCCGAGAGTTTGGTCTGCGGGAAGGTGGTCAGGTTGCCGTTGCGGAGCCTCAGCGTGACATTGCCACCGTCTGCTTTGACCAGTTCGGCGTCCAGTGTGGTGCCGGATGGATTCGACCAGGTGCGGAACTCCGCGCGCAGCGGAAGGTTCATGAGCAACAGACCGCACAAAAGTAGTGATCGCTTTTTCATTTCACTAGAGTGATGGATCGGGTCCAGGATTGCGACAAGCAATTTGTGATGGGGGGCGGGATAACCGTAATCCACAGCCACCTGTAGCGCCTCGTTGTGGGTTTTGCCGGGTTCGGTATTGAGTCCGGCCATCACTTGAAAGACCTGTCAGGAAAAACTTCCCGCGCCGCATCCCTGCCAAGGATGTGCGGCCGCAATCCGGATGGCGGCCTCCCAGAAGCTGAGTCTAACCTAGTCCGCATAGAAGGCGTCGATCCCCGTGTCGCGGGCGATCAGGGGGACGAGGGATTTTGCGAAAACCAACACCAACGCCGGAAGGACCAGCAATGGCAGCCTCAACTTGATCGAAGGGATTTCCAAAATTGAAGGGTTTTCCAAAACATCCATGAATTGTTAGGTCGGGCGGGAGAGGGAGCTTCACCGCAAGATCGCAAGGGAGCCATGCGGCGGTCAGTGGTGTCGATCCACGGTGCCCTGTCGGCAGGGGTGAGGCAGGTTGTTGAGGTCCAACCGCATCGGGAGCGTGCTGTCACGCCGTCTTGCCGTCGGCCTTGGGCTTGCGGAATTTCGGGAGGGCGGGGGGCTTGTCGGGGATGACTTTTTCGATGGATTCGATGGGCACCCAGCCGCGGGTTTTGGTGGCGAAGGCGACGTAGGCCCAGCGACCGGACTCGGTGATGATTTCACAGAGCGAGCCGGGTGGCGCGTCGATGACCTCGGGCGCGGTGCGGGCGGCGTCCGTGTGAAGCGCTACTTTTTCGCCGACGATGACGGCTTGGCGGGCCAGCGGGGCGAACTCGGCATCGTTCGGAAAATAGCGCCAGCCGAGAAACCCGATGGAGATGAGGACGGGGCCGAGAACCAATGCCGTGACTGCGGCGATGCGGAGGCGCGCGCCGGGACGCGTGGCGGGGAAAACGAGCAGGGCGAGGCCGCAGAGCCAGGCACCGGACCAGCAGACCGTCTGCCAGGCGGCGAGTGGGAACTTGGCGAGGGCGTACTGGTACTCCGGACGCTGGACGACGATGGCGCCATATTTCCGCTCGATGAAGCGGAGGTTTTGACGGGCTTCCTGATGACCGGAATGACGGGCGAGGGTACGGCGGTAAAAGAGCGCGGCTTGGCCGGGTGAAGCGGAGCGGTAGCAGGCGTTGCCGATGTTGTAGAGGGTGTCGGCGGAGAGTTGGTCGTAGGGACCGGCACTGAACCAAAGCTTGAGCGCTTCGTCGTATTTCGCCGCGTCGTAGGCGTCCCGGGCTTGGGTGGCGAGGTCCGCAGCGCGGGCCGGACTCGCGAGGCCGAGGGTGGCGAAGAGCAGGCAGCTGGTGACCGCGTGGCGGAGCAGGCGGAGGATTTTGTCACGGCGCTTGCGGTCGAGCGCGGTTTTCGGTTTTTCAGCCCGGAAGCAAACGGCGTCGCGCTCGGCGAGCACGGCTTGGATTTCCGGCGATGGATTTGCTCCGATCCAGCGTTCGACGAAGTTCCCGGTGGCCCTGAGGAACTCGGATTCATCGGCGGATTTGGATTTTTCAATATCGCGGAGTTCCCGGATCTGAGCGTCGTGGCGGGGATCTTTCCGCAGGCGGGGGGAGAGCCGCATCCAAGTGGCCTTGGCGAGGAGGATCAGTGCGAGCAAGCCGCCGGCGGCGTGTCCGAGCCAGGACGGGAGCTGTGAGATGGCGGGGGCGGTGAGTTGGGCCGGGCTGAGGATGGCGAGGATGTCGGTCATGCGTTCCAGCGGGACGGCGAGCGTCTGGACCGCAGCCTGTGCGGTGGCGGAGGTGTTGGGCCGCATTTTCAGGGTGATCGGCTCGGTGGTGAGGGTCTTGTAGGCGTCTTCCCTGGGATCGAAGTAAACGAGGCGGAAGGGTGGGATTTCCGACTTCATTTCGAGGGGGCGGAGGGATTGGTGGAAGACGACGTTGCCGGAAAGATGGCGGCGTTCATCACCGCGCTGCTCGGTGGTCGTGCCGTAGATTTTCCAACCGTTGGCGTCTTCGAGCGCCGGTGGGCGCAGGGTGTCGAGATTTCCCCTGCCACTGACGATGAGATCCACCGAGATCGGGTCGCCCTCCTGTAACTCGGTGGTCGCGGTGGTGGCGCTGAGCTTGAAACTCCCGACCGCGTTTTCAAATCCTTCCGGCGCGCCTGCGGGCAGCGGCATGGAGTTGATTTCCAGTTTCGGGACTTGCAGGTAAAGTTCCGCGATGACGGCGCGGGGGAAAGGGTCCATGACTCGCTCCTGGGTGGTGAGGCGGATTTTCGCGGGGCCGATGGCGACTTTTCCGACGCGGGTCGGCGTGATGGTGCTCGGGTAGGCGACGGAGACATAGCGTGTGCCCAACAAATTGATCCGGCCGCGCATCATCGACGGCTGGAACCGCCAGGCGGCCACGCCGTCACGCTGGAAGTCGGGGATTCCCCAGTCCTCGACGAGCAAATCCTCGGGGACGAAGATCTTGATCTCGGTGGGCGTGGTCTCGTTTTCAAACGGCTTGTCATTGAGGATCCGGAAGGAGCTGGCGTAGCGGATGGTCCTGCCGCCGGACTGGATTTCCGACCATTGGAGGTCGTCGGGATTGAAGACCTCCAAGTCGAGCGGCTCGGTCGAGGTTTCCACTCCGTCCACGATGACCGGGATCGGCGGGATGACGTATCTGCCGGTCTCGTAGCTGGAGACGATGAAGGAGAAGGAGTATTCCAAGTTCTTGCTGGTAAGGCGGTTCCTTTGGGGCGGTCGGCCGGAGAGTTGGATGACGACGTTTTTGACTTTGGGCAGCGGGATTTCGGGAAGCCCGGCGGTCTGCGGCGCCACGACCGAGACGTCCAGCAGGGCTTGCTCGCCGCGGGCGAGGAAACTGGTGGAAAGGCGGCTGGTCGCCTGGCCATGGGCGGCGACACAGAGAGCCGTGCCGAGCAGGGCGGCGGCGAATGTCCGGATGAGGTGGTTCCAAGTATTCATGATCTTACCAGTCGTTTTCAGCATCGCGGAATTCGCGGCGTCCGGGAGTGAGTGGGCCTTTTTCGAGATCCGCGTTTTCCTTGAGAATCCGGTGGGCGCGTTCTCCGGGGGACTCGTTCGGATTTTCACCGTCCTTGTCGCCCTCTTTGTCGTCCTCCTCCTTGCCTTTTTTCCCGTCCTTGTCCTTGTCGCCCTCGCCGCCGGAGCTGTCTTTGGGATCCTTGTCGCCCTCGCCTTTGTCGCCGGTTTTTTTGGGACCCTTCTGGTCGCCTTCGCCCTCTTTCGGCTCACCTTCGCCTTCACCGTCCCCCTCCTGGGGCTTGCCTTCGCCGGGCTGTGGCTGCGGCATGGACTGCTCGGTTTCCTCTTTTTCCTCCTTCATTAATTCCTGGAGCCGCTTGAGGTAGGTCAGCGTCATCTTGCGGTTCTTGTCGGCGACCTTGTCGGATGGAAAGCGGGAAAGAGCCGAGTCGTAATGCCGGACGGCGTCCGCCCAATTGGTGACGAGCGCCTCCATTTTGACGAAGCCGTTGGCATCACCTTCGTCCGGGGAATCGGATTCACGGAGCTTGGCGAGCGCCTCCTTGACGATGGTGTCAAAGCGGTCGAGGTCCGGCACGGAGACGGGATCGGTGGGGTAGAATTCTCCGGAAAGCCCTTTCCAGCCGAGTTGGAAAAGCGAGTTGCCGATGCCGACGTGGCCGTTTGCCTGGACTTGTGAATCGGTGGACAGCAGCGACTGGCTGTAGGCCGTGCGGGCGGCCCGGAAATCCTCCGCGCGGTAGGCGGCGGTGGCTTCACCGAGCCGGTAGCGGGCCTGGGTCTCGCGGGATCCCGTGGTGTCGGCAAGCTTGTGGTAGGCGTCGCGGGCCTGCGCGTAGTTCTTGGCGGCGAGCGCTTCCTTGGCTTTTGAAGCGTCACTCGCCTCGGCCCGGTCCAGGCACAGGAAAGCGCCCGTGATCAGAACCGCCGCAGGGAGGCCTCGCCAGCGGGTGCCGGCGAGGATCGATACCATGAAAAACAGGATCGCGGGAAACATCAGCCACTGGTAGAACTCGATGGAAATACGGCGCTCCCGCCCTTCCATTT
>JAIFNK010000333.1 GCA_020047775.1 Akkermansia sp.
CGAAGCTAGCGGGATGCGGTCCGGCATGCAACCGTTGATCAGGTTTTTGAAATCCTTGGAGACGCGCGCGTCCGGTCGGCATGGGCTTCTCCTTGCCCCGGGGCAGGAATTGGGGCATCCTGTCCCCGGAACCGCCCGTCGGTTTCCATCCCGCCCACCCCGATCATGTCAGACCAACCTAATTTTCACGCCCGGCTCTCCGCCCCTCGTTGGTATTCCGCGCCGCGACTCTGGCGCACTTTGAAAAAAGCGACGCTCAGCGCCAGCCGCAAGACCTTGCTCACCGCGCTCACCCTTTTCTATTGCTTGCAGGATCGCGACACGCCGGCGTGGGCCAAGGGCGTCATCGTCGGTGCCTTGGGTTATTTGGTTTTACCCGTGGATTTAATCCCGGACATCCTGCCCGGGGTCGGTTTCGGCGACGACCTGGGCGCACTTGTCGCCGCTCTCGGCACCGTGGCTGCTTACATCAAGGACGAACATAAAAACAAGGCGAACGCCCAAGTCGAGCGGCTCTTCGGCACGCCCGACGCAGCACCGCCGCCGGAATTCGTCGGATAATCCCTCAGTTTTTCCCTTCATGAAATCGATCGCCTTTCTCCTCGCCGTTTGTTGGTATTCCGCCCTGTCTTCCCCAGCGGCGGTCGTGATTGATGATGACGCGTTCGGCCGCAGTCTCGGCGGATGGTCAAAGAAAGACACGGGCACTGCGGAATACCCGCTCTCCGGCTCGGTCTACCGCACTTACAAGCCCGAGATCAGCCCCACGCCCGACGGCGGGATCTTCATTTCCGTGCGCATCGATCACGTCCGCGGCTGGCTTTCGACCGACGACCACGCGGTTCTCGAGCTCACCATCAGCCCCAAAGGTGGAATTGTCTCCGCCCAGTCCAGCATCGCCATCCAGGGGAAATCCATTAAGAGCGAGATGATCCTCGGCGGAAATGAAGGGGGCAAGGCGATCTTCAGCCCGGAAGGAGCCGTCCGCATCGGCACCGATCTCGTCGCGGATCTCTCGGCAAAACTGCTCCGCGAAAACATCGTCGAAGCCGGGCGGGTGTCCTTTCCCGCAGCGCTGCGTCACAACTACAACCGGCTTTTCCAAGCGATCCGGGTGGATGGCACCCCGGTCCGGGCTGCCGGTTCCGCCACACCCGTTACCCAGACGCCTCCCGCTGAATCGACGAAACCGCAGGAGCCTGCCAAGCCTGGGGAATCCACGGTGAAGCCCGAGGCGGTGCCACCTGTCGCCACCCCCGTTCCGGAGGTTGCCCCGCTTCAGGTCAAGCCTTACAATTGAGACTCCGGACTGCGGGTTCCAGACCTCCTTGCGCAAGGAAAGCCGAAGGGAAGCGCCGTCCGTCTCCTCACGTCGCCCGCGCTTGCGACGGCGAGTCTGGAGCTCACACGGTCCCGGGGTTACCCGCGCGGGTGGAATTGTTTGTGCACTGCTTTCAAACGCTGCCGGTCCACGTGGGTGTAAATCTGCGTGGTGGAGATGTCCGCGTGACCTAGCAGTTCCTGGATCACCCGCAGGTCCGCACCGCCTTCCAGCAGGTGGGTGGCGAATGAATGGCGCAGCAAGTGGGGATAGACGTTTTGATCGATGCCCGCGAACTGCGCCCGCTCCTTCACAATCTGCCGCACGCGGTCGGGCGACAGCGCTCCACCCCGCACGCTGAGGAAAATGTGCGACGAGGTTTTCGTCGTGACCAGACTGGGCCGCTCGTTCGCCAGGTAGTCGGCGATGGCCTCGCACGCTTTGTTGCCCACGCGCACGATCCGGGTTTTTCCGCCTTTGCCGGTGATGCGCAGGAAGCCATCCCCGAAGTCCAGCATCTCCAGCCGCGCCTTGCAGAGCTCGGAAAGTCGCAGGCCGGAGGCATAGAATAATTCGAGGATTGCCAGATCCCGCCGTCCTAACGGTTGTGACGGGTCGATGGATTCCAACAGTTTCACCAGCTCCGTGGCGTGCAGCGTCTCCGGCAGCGTCAGGTCCGGGCGTGGCGCGAGCAGCGGCTCGGCGGGATCCATCTCCAGCTTGCCCTTGATCAACAGCCAACGGAAAAAAACCTTCAGATGCACCGTTGTGATCCTCAGGGAAGCGGCGTTGAGTCCCTCGGATTTCCGCTGGCTGAGGAACGCCGCGAGTTCGTCCGTGCCGATGTCGCGCAGGGAGGTGTTTTTCAATTTCATCCACCCGGCCAGCGCGTCGAGCGTCTGCCGGACCGACAATTGATAGGCACCGGACAGCCCGCGCTCGGTGGCGAGATAACGGATGAACTGGTCGGAGCTGTGTTCCATGGGGCTTGTGAAGAATCACCGGCACGCCGCTTCGAGTAAAGCCTCCATGAATCCGCTGCGGCAAGTCCCTCCGTGGCCGGTGCCCGGCGGTTGAGGGGAGCAGGGGCCGCCCATTGAAATGAGGAGTTGCGACATTCCCGCCGCAACAGCGGCCATGCCATCGCTCACTATTCGTTTCAGGCCACTTCCAGATTCCGGCATTGAGCCTTGATCCGATCCGCTATCGCCCTCACATCCGCCTCGCTCAGACGCCGTCCCCGCCCCTTTCCGGGAATCCTCTGCGCGACCTTCAATATCTTCCAGTCGGCCGAAGTGATCCGTCTGGGAATCGCATACAGTAGACAGAAATTAATCGTTAGGGGCTTGCGTGCTCACTCGTAAACTTCAGGGAGTTCGTGACGCTTACATTTCTCAAAATAACTGTCATCAAGTCCTTCTGGCCGAATGTTGCTAGGAGGCGACTTCCTACGCAGGTTGGGAAGTTCTTCGGGGAATCCCATCATTTGCTTCCACTCGGACGGGGCACATCTGGCCATAATCTTCAAAGTCCGTATTTTCTCCCGTCTGGTCAGAACTTGACTCTGATGATTGAGTTTGAGAACACGTTCGAGAATTACCCCGTCTTCATTCAACGGACTGACCCTGCCGCTGTCATCATCCACTTGCAGGCAATTGCCATACGCGACGGCGACCGGATCGGGCACCAAGTCGGCGAGTTTCCGGTTGTTGCACCACTGGCAGGTAAGGACAAGGTTGTCGTAATCGCATTCCTTGTCGAGGGCGATGCTCTGGGGAATGAGATGATCCACCGACCAAACATCGGTTCGCGCCCATTTCTGACGCTTCAGGCAATAGACACATCGGAATTTGAACTCGTCCTCCAGCCACGGTCGGTAATCCCGGTAATCCTTGTAGCCGGATGGTCCATGCCGACGGTGCCGGGACTCAGTTGGATACTTATAGGGGTGGGCAGTGGTGATCATTCGATCCATTTTCCCTCCCGTTTGAGGCGCTCCATCGTCCGCTCGATTTCATCAGCTTCTTCCGGATACTGCAAATCCATCAGGGCGATCCGTGCGTCCGCCAGAAATTCCAATCGTTCGAGCTCTGCGGTCTCCTTGACGGTCAACTGGCTTTTTACATCCTTTCGGATGAGCAGGCACCGGCGTCGGTTGGTTGGTGTCCAGTCCGCCGTGATGGCGAGCAGATCACTGAGGCGATCCAGGTGATTGAAACCCTTTGGGAAATATTCGTTCTGAACAAAAGGCACGCCTCTGCGTTGCTCCCCGGTGAACAGATCCAGAATTCTTCGTTCATCGGCGGCAGGTAAATCGTAAAGCCGTAAAACTTCTGCATCGATCCGCCAATGGAGGAATTTTAACTCCTCTTCTGGAGTGACGCCGTTGCCGTCATCGATTGGCAAACCAAGTGGCAACTGTGAGCCGGATGATTTCGGTTGAGGCTTGGCTCTCTTCGCCAATGCCCGCGTGCCTCTGGCTGCTTTGAAATACGCATCCACCGTGGACTTCAGCGGTTCCAGAGCCACGTTACCAACCGCAAACACAGGCATTTGAGTCAACGTGCCCGCCAGGACATCCCGTTTGAAAGAATGGCTGTATGCATAAGCGTTCGCAATCGGTGAATTGCAGATGGCCCAGAGGATGTTGACGCTCAGTTTCGAATTTTTGGGACGAAACACGATAAATCGGGAAGTAACCGGATGCCCTTTCTGATCAATCAGGCCCTTCAAGCGCCACGGCCCGCGGCTAACCCGGGCATAGTTCAACACTAGCTGCTTCCGACCTGTTAAAGTCCCATGACGACGAGGCTGGATCGTTTCTGGGTCAAGATTGAGCCATTTAATGACCGGCAGTTCATGAGTTAGTTGATGTTCGTTCCACTTCGAAAACCCCTTTGTGAGCCCATCAACTTTTTCGTCGCTCTCAAGAAGCGCCCCATGCGGAAGGGTCGGATTGTCCTTTCCTTTGTGTTGAAAGCCCTGACCGCCTATAACGACTTTTCTCAATTTTAAACGATCCTGCAATTTATCCCAAACTTCCAACAATTCGGGGACCAGCAAATTTCCCCCCTGCGCTTCGAATTGCGCCGTAGGCATGTTCGCAACCGAGCTTGGTGCCAGGGTCTTGGCGTAAGTCTCGATTTGTTCGTCACGAACCCGCCGGTAGATCACTGTGCCATGTTTCTTTTCCGCTCCAACGCGTCTTCCGAGAATTACCGCCGTCTCCGGCTCTCCGTAGTTGAAGACCTTGTCGGCGAATAGCGTGATCTCGGAAATGTCATACTCATCCAGCAGCTTGCGCCGCAGTTCCTTGCCCTGAGTGCTGTGGAGAATTGTTTGGGGCATCACGATGCCGAAGACTCCATGTTGAGGCAGCGCCTCCACGATCTGGCGGAACGTTTCGTCAGCGCGGTTGAACATCGCGCCTTGTGGCCGTGCATCGCCGAATTTTTCGAAAGGAGGATTGGCTAGAACGATGCTGGCTTTTGAAATGGCGGAACGGAGTACTCCGCCTTTGAACATGTCGGTGTTTTCCAGCATCCAGCCGTTGTCGTTCGGCACGTCCGCCAGCGTGAGTGAGAGCCGAGCCACTTCATAGGCAAACGGATCGATCTCGATTCCGTGTAGTCTCTTGCGAAGGTAGCTTTTGCGTTCTTCCGCCCGATCCTCCGGCAGCAACTCACTCAGCAAGCGCATCGCCGAGATGAGAAATCCAGCATGCCCGCAGGCGGGTTCGCATACCCGCCGGTCATCCACTGGCATCGCTTCGATCCAAGGCCGAAGCCTCGCCACCACATCATCCACCAACCAAGTGGGGGTGCTATGGGTGCCAAGTTTCTGTCGGGTGGCCCTGTCAATCAAAGTGCTCTCGTAAACCCACGACAACGATTCGGTCGTTACGGCACCACAGTGCCCGAAAGCCTGGATGATCTTCGCCGCTTCCAGCAGGGCATCGCGCCGGCGTGAACCATCAATCTGCACCGAGCGAGGAGCCTTGTGATCGTAATGCCGGGCGAGCTTATCATAAACCACTTCGAGGTCGCACAAGTTCAACCGGATGAATCCCGCCACGCCCTTGTCCTGGAGGATTTTCGCTGCCAGCAACCAGAAGATGGATTTCAAAAGCCATTTCCCATCAGCGTCACTGATGTCCTTTTTCCAGCCGAGCGCCGATTTTGTCGCGGTAACGGAGTATTCCAATAGACGCCGTAGACCTTCTCCTGCTTCTTGCTCCACCACCGGGAGCAATCCGGCGTCCACGAAATGAAGTTGCTTGGCTTCTTCCATCCGTCCCCAGACTTTGGCTCGGTAGAGTGCGCCCGGGGCGAGTTCCTCACGATTCTTGCGGAAAAAGGATGCGATTTTACCCGCTGGCACACGCTCCAAGAAGCGGACCTCACCGGCGGATTGTTTCCAAAAGGTCGCATGGTCATCCTGGCAGCGAACGATGACCGGGGAGCCGACGGGTTTCAGCAAGGCGAGAGCATCTTCCCCGAATCTCGTTCCGTCCACCGCAGCCACGGCGGAAGTGCGGGCATCAAATGGTTGATCGGAATAGGCGACCAGTCCGATTCGCGCCAAAGGATTGCAGGGAACCGGCACGTCGCCCCTGAGCCTGTCCGACCGATATCCGATCGAGAGCAGGCCGTCGCGGACGAGAGTGAGGCAGTGGACGGGCATCAACGGTGATGATTAATTTCGGTGAACCAATATCAGTTCGAGTCAGGGCAACCAGAACTTTTGTATTTTGAGGGTGATTCATTTCGAGTCGGGAAGGAAGGTTCTGAGATAAATCAGGAGGACCGGCCCCGCCAACGCTGGCGAGGCTGCGGGCGGGGTCGAAGGGCAAAAAAAACTCAGACAAGGTGTGTTCCGGGCTTCGTTATCCGGCTACCTGCCGCTAGGTAGCCGCCATCATGCTTTCATTTCCCAAGCTCGCCCTCGTCGCCGTTCTGGCGGTTCCATTGTTTCCATCCCGGGCATTTGCGAAAGCCGATCCACAAATCGAGGCGGCGGTGCAGGCGGTCTATCCGGCGCTGGTCCGGATCCATGTGGTCGCCGAGCAGGGCGGGGCCGGGCGCATGCAAAAAGGCCGGGCCAGCGGCTCGGGCACCATCATTTCCCCGGACGGCTATATTTTGACAAACCACCACGTCGCCGGCCGGGCGACGC
>JAIFNK010000269.1 GCA_020047775.1 Akkermansia sp.
TGAGCGCGATCACTTATTTCTCGCTGGTCATCGGCGAGCTCGTCCCGAAACGCATCGGCATGGGGAATCCCGAAATGATCGCGCGCTTTGCCGCCGGGCCGATGGCGCGGCTGTCGCGGATCGCCTCGCCGGTGGTGAAATTGCTCGGCCTGTCCACGGATCTAATGCTCGGTTTACTGCGGGTCCGCCCTGCGGAGGAAGCCGCCGTGAGTGAGGAGGAGGTGAAAATGCTCGTCCGCGAAGGCGAGCGCGGCGGGGCGCTGATCGCCGGGGAATCGGAAATGGTCGAGGCCATCCTCGGCTTGGACAGCCTGTGCGTGCGCGACCTGATGATTCACCGGGGAGAAATTTTCTGGCTGGATGCGGCGAAAAGCCGGGACGAAACCTGCCTGGCCGTATTGCGCAGCCATCACAGCCAGTTCCCGGTTTTCGAGGGACGGCGGGACAACCTGCTAGGGATAATCTCCATCAAAGACCTTTTCGCCGCGCACTACGCCGGCGATGACAGCGGACTCAAGAGCTTGCTCAAGCCGCCGCTCCTGGTGCCTCCCACCCAGCCGCTCAACCGGCTGCTGGAAACATTCCGCAAGAGCAATTCCACCATCGCCCTCGTGGCCGACGAGTTCGGCGGCATCGCCGGATTGATCACGCTTCACGATGTCATGGAAACGATCATCGGCGACTTCGACTCCACCAAGCCCGCGCGCCCGGACGCGGTGCGGCGGGAAGATGGCAGCTGGCTGGTGGATGCGATGATCCGCGTCGATGAACTGGAAGAACTCTTCCCGGAACTCCCGCTGGAAGCCGCGGACGAACGCGAATACTCGACTCTCAGCGGCTTCATTCTCCAGTCGCTCGGGGAAATTCCCGCGACGGGCGACCACTTCACCGCCGGTGGATTCCGGATCGAGGTGGTGGACCTCGACCGCAACCGGATCGACAAGGTGCTGATCCATCCACCAGCCTAGACACTTCACCAACTCACTCGAAAGCCAGTGAGGACGGTTTGATTCTCATAATTCTGGCGCCCGAGGTCAGTTTGGTAGCTGAGATAGCAGGCGTATCGGTCCCAGGCAACCTGGAGCCCGCCATTGACGAGCAGGCTGTGGCGGCCGATTTCCGGGCCATACGCGGTGGATGTGCCGCCAGCTCCGTTAGCGAATCGATAGCTCACATCGGGTGACTCATCGAGGTACTCATACTCCCATTGCGCGCTGGCGTAGGGTGTGATGACTGCCTTACCATGGATGAACGTTTTTGCCACCCGTACGCCGATCCGGCTACGCAGGGAATCGGCGGCCTGGCTCTCGATGTGGAGGGGTTGTAGCGAGCCTGTCTCATCGTAACCATCGATGCCGATCCGCGTGTAGAGCAGCGAGGCAAAGGGAGTTAGGGTGAATCCGCCTGTTTTCAAATCCCTGCCGAAGCTCAGGTAAGTGTCCAACTCACCACCTTCCGTATCGCCGGTGGCAATGCCGTTCAGCGCCTGGCGCTCCGTGTCGTAGCTGTTATAGCTGCCGCCGACCATGGATTCGAGAAACCAGTCGTTGCGCACGTATTGGGCGTATAGCGCCAAACTTCCTCCATCCACTTCGATTGCACCTCCATTGTTCAGATCACTCTTATTACGGGCATAGCCTACAAGCGCACCCACGGCCAGCGGATCGCTGATCCGCGCATCGAAGCCGGTTAACAGCAGTCCGGCCTCGGAATCGTAGCCCTTGGCGTTCACCGTGTCCCCGCTGCTGGAGAAGTCGCCGCTGGCGGTGGTAAAGGACCCGAAGCGTTCCCGGGCAGGTGCCGTTAGGATAGTCGCTTCCTGAGTGCTCTTGGCACTGGAGGTCGTGGAATTCATGTCCTTGACGACGGTGAAGGCGTTCCCGCCCGAGGAGCGGATTTCGGCGAACCGGTTCTGAAGGGAACTCACCGTGCTGTTCATCCTGGTAGAACCAATCGAGTAAATGGCGCCCAGCTCCTCGGGCGCGATTAAGTCGAGGATTCCGGGAATGGCGGTGATGTCAAATCCGTCCAGATAGGTGTGCACCGCGTCCTGCCGTGGATCGGAAAGCGCGCTGTCCAGCGCCGCCGCCGTGGATTGCTGATTTCCTGTGAGATTGAAGATGCCCAGGGCGTTTTTGAAGTCGTTCTGCACCGCTTCGAGATATACCCCTTGCCCCTCATAATTGAGGTCGTAGTAGAGCAGCCGGCCTGGCTGCCGGGGGTAGGGATTGTTGAAACTGCTGAACTCGCCGCTGACACCCCCGGCTGCTGTCAGGATGGCGACGCTGTCATGGCGCTTGGGTGCGGAGTCGATTGTAATCTGCAGCACGCCGTCGAGTTGGGCATGGCCACCTACGTTGAAAACTCCGGGACCGCTTGGATCTGTGGCGGATTTGATGGTCAGCGTTGAGTTGCCATCCTGGATGTAGTTCCCCTTCACATTGAGGGCTCCTCCGACGACAAAGTTGCTATTGCTGACGGTCAGATCTCCCCCAACGTTGATAACGAACCGGGTCGATTGCTCGAAGTCGGAATTCACCACGAAGGATGATCCTCCGATGTCAGTGATGCGACCTCCCCCTTGGGTATACTCGGAGTTAATCGTGTAAAACGGTCCACCGACGGAACCTGACGTAGTGTTAATGTTGGAATTCGTTGCGTAGAACGATCCACTGACGTTGACGTTGCCGGTTAGTACGAGTTCGGGAATGAAGGCGTAGAAGTTTCTACCAACGGTGATGTCCACCTCGAAGAGCAAGGTTCCGCCACCCAAAACGGTGAAATCATTGTAAGCGTAGATCGTGCCTTCCCCGTAGACGGCGCCGGTTCCGGTCGGCACCCGGTAGGTGACATCGTAGCCGCCCATTTGATTGCCAGCCCCGGACCGCTGGGACGATCCGGGGCCGAAAACCGTCTCGCCCCTGACTGTTGGAGTGTTCATGACCAACAGAGCTGTGCACGCCAGAATTTGCGGGGTTAGGCGATGGCCAGAGCAAAACCTCGGGTTAGGAACGAGGGCGCGGGTCAATCTCTGTGTGAAGTGACGTGATGATTTCAAAATGGGTGTGAGGGTGAGGATTCCGGCGTGCTGGCTTCTGACGGATAGATGGGACGATCAATCGGCTCGATTGGCAAGCTTTTGTCTCCCGTTTTTCAAACATCCGCCAAGGAGGAGTTCGGTTGCTATTCCCCGGTTGCAGCGTTCGGGGGATGTTCTCGCGGAATTTTGATGTAAGCTGGGGAACAGGGCGGGGACATCACCGGGGACGTGATCGTCCGGCCGGCGATGCACCGCTAACATCATCACTGCGTTCGGAGGGGCCCGATTCCGCGAGCCTCACCGCTTCCACAAATACACCCAGCGCTCGGAGACCGCCTTGCCGTTTTCATCCTGCAACTCGCAGGTCATGTCGATGTCGTTCAAATCTTTCGGCGGATCGAGCACGAAGAACGCCCGTAACACCTGCGGCATGTGGAGCTTGTCGCTGCGGCCGAGGCCGGCGGGGAGCGCATCGACATTCGGCATGCTGATGTCGCTCAGGCCGACGTGGAGGATCTTCACCGCCTTTTGATTCACGGTGACGACCGGCTTCAGTTTCGAGATGTCATCCCATTTCGGATCGCCGACCTTGAGTCCGGGCTCAAGCGGCTTCGCGAAATCGATGGCGACCAGCACCTCGTCCGGCTTCTGCACCGGCGTTCCGGAGCGCGTGGCGCGGACGGTGAAAAGCCCGGATGGCGCGGGATCGCGCATCCAGCGCAGGCGGTAGTGGAAACGCGCGGTTTTCCCGACTTCCAGCGTCGGCTGCGGCTCCCAGAGGAGAATCACGTTGTCGTCCGTCTCGTCGTGGGTCGGCATTTCGATCAAATGAAGCTTCCCAAGGTCGAACCCCTCGACCGGCTCCACCCGCACGCTCGGCCGGTTGTGATAGAGCGCCTCCGGATCCTGATAGGACAAAAACGAGCGGTCGCGCTGGAGCAGCGACCACGAGCGCGGCTTCTCCATCGTGAAAACGCAGTGGCGGAAATGGCCCTTCGTCGTTTCCAGCGGGCGGTAATGAAGATTTCCGCTGCCCAGTTCCATCAGCAGCCCGTCGCTGTCATGCACTTCCGGGCGGAAATCATACGGCTTGGGGTGCGTGCTTTCGCCGAACCAGAACATGCTGGAAAACGGCGCGATGCCGAGCTGAATTACCGGACGCCGCAGGGTGATCTCCGCCACCACGTCCACCACGGTCTCCGGTCCCGGCGTGATGGTGAACTGATAGGCTCCGGCCACGCTCTCGCCGGTGAGCAGGGCGCTGACCTTGAGGCTTTTCGAATCCTTCTCCGGCTTCTCCAGATAGAATTCCGAAAAATCGGGAAACTCCTCGGGGATGCCGGGAAGCGCGCTGTTGATCGACAAGCCCCGCGCGGAAAGCCCGTAAGGCGCGTCTTTCGGGATCGCCCGGAAATAACTCGCACCCATGAAGACGAGGAACTCGTCCATGTAATCCGCCGTGTTCAAATGGGTGCGGGCCCGCCAACCGGCGTAGCCCGGAGGCGGCGGAGTTCCGGCGGGGATTTTTTGTTTCCCGTAATTGAAAAGACTCAGATCGAACTTGAGCGGACTGGATTTCCCGTCCGCCACTTCATGCAGCGCCACCATCTTTTTTGCGGTCCATCCCGGGTGGAAGAAGTCGATGGAGAACGGCCCTTTTTCCTTCGCCCACAGCCCGGACTCCATCTGGAAACGGATGTCGCGGTGTTGGTCGTAATTCAGGTTTTTCCAGAAATCCGCCAAAGTCAGCTTCGACTCCGCATGAGGTGCCGCCGCCATCTTGCGGGCCTTGGCGCACAGCGCGTCGAACGAAAAATCCTCCGCCGCGGCAAGGTCGGCGGAACAAGCGAGAAGAACGCACCCGATGAGTGGGAGTGGACGATGGAAATGCATGCCGCAGCCATGGCAGACATCCGCCCGCTTGGCAATAGCGTGCCGGGACGGCTCTCCTCTTCGCATGTAGTCCCACTTTTAAGCGGTCTTCGCTGGTGACCAAGACCGGCTGAAGCCGGGACTACATACGAAGAGAAACACTCACGCTGCGCGGTCCGTGAACGGCGCGAGGAAACGCTGCCAATCCCGGATGCCGTGCAGGTTCCGGATCAACATCGTGGCGGGCAGCGCGCGCGGCACGTCCGGCTTTCGCAGCAACCGCAGTCCGGCTTCGTGAGGCAAGCGGTCGGCCTTTTTCTCGTTCACCGAGCGGTGCGACAAAACGCAGTTTTCCCACGACGACGCCCCGCCGCGCGAACGCGGCACGACGTGGTCGATATTGCCCTCGCCGGGCGCGAGTTTGCGGCCGGTATATTGGCAAATGCCCCCGTCACGCTCCCAAATGCCGCGCGCACCGAAGCGCGGGCGGCACAGCGGGATCTTCGCGTAGTTAGACGCAACGATCACCGTCGGAACCCGCACCGCTCCTCGCGGGGTGTTCACCATTTGGTCCTCCTCGCGGATGGTTAGCTTGAGCCAATCGTCCCATTTCAGCGGTGAAATGGAATCGTCCCCCTGCACGTCGAGCCCGCTCGCCGCGCCAGTCGCCATCATGCAGAACGCCTCGGCGGGCGTCTTCACGTGAATGGCCTGCCAGTTGCGGTTGAGCACGAGCACGGTGGATTGGTGGAGAATAGATTTCATGGTTGGGGAGACGCAAGACACAAGACTTCAAGATTCAAGAGGAAGAAGTCCGGTGTAATGCGAGGAGTGATAAGTTTTTCTTGGATGATGAATTGCGATGATTTGTCTTCTCTTGCGTCTTGAGTCTTGAGTCTTGAGTCTTGAGTCTTCTCTAATCTTCCGCCCGATCACCGGGCGGACACATTTTCACAAGCTTCGGATCGAACCGGCCGAGCACTTCGACAAGGTCGGACTGCGCGGCCATGACGGTGCGGATGTCCTTGTAAACGCCCGGCACCTCGTCGAGCCCGCCGGAAAGCAGCTCGACGCCGCGCTCGGCGAGCAGTTTCTTCGTGCCGCTCCAGGTGAATGACTGCATGGCTTTGGTCCGGCTCATCACCCGGCCCGCACCATGCGACGCGCTGTTCAGAGACTCGGGTTGCCCCTTGCCGCGGACGACGAATCCGGGCGATGCCATGGAACCGGGAATGATCCCTAACACGCCTTTTCCAGCAGGCGTCGCGCCCTTGCGGTGGACGATGAGTTCACGCGTTTGTCCGTTCACGACATGGCTCTCCTTCCAGGCGAAGTTGTGGTGGTTTTCGATGTCGAGGATGACGCGCGCGCCGAGCTTTTTCGCGATGTGCTTGTGGATGAGTTCATGGTTCGCGGCGGCATAACGTCCCATCAGGTTCATGGCGTTCCAGTATTCCTGACCATCCTCTTCATCGAGCGTGAGCCATGCCAAGTGCTTGAGTTCCTTCGGAAGATTCGAGCGGCGGGCCATCGCGCGTTTGCTATAGACATCGCAAACCTGCGCGCCTGTTCC
>JAIFNK010000164.1 GCA_020047775.1 Akkermansia sp.
TCGAATTCGAATACTCCACCACCCAGCTCCAGGAAAAAGTCGCCGAGCTCAACGAACAAGGCCGCTCGCCCGTTTATCTCGTCCACTTCACCCAGAACGCCTGCGCCGACACCGCGCGCGACCTGCTCTCCACCAACTTCTGCACCAAGGAGGAAAAAACCGCCATCGCCCGCGCCCTCGACGACGCCGATTTCCGCTCCCCTTACGGCCGCGAACTCTCGAAAATCCTCCGCCACGGCGTCGGCATCCACCACGCCGGCCTGCTGCCGAAATACCGTTTGTTAGTCGAAAAACTCACCGCCCGCGGCCTGCCCAAAGTCGTCTGCGGCACCGACACCCTCGGCGTCGGCGTCAACGTCCCGATCCGGAACTTCATGGAAGAACAAACCCAGAACTCTTGTGAAGCCGAGAACAATGACCCCATTCACTTATTCCCGCTCTCGGTTGAACGAATTTCTAAGCCTTTCATGGGCAGTCTCATTCTCTCCTCATTCGCCGGAGCTTGCGGAGAAAGGTCTCTGCCATTTCTCAGGCACTACTCACACATTCCTGTTCAGCAAACGCGGCAGTGAATGGGGACTTAGTTCTCGGATTAACGTCAAGCGGGCACGAAGCGCAGCTCCACCTTCCGACCGAGGGAGGTGGCGCAAACTCGGGGAATAGCGGCAGGAGCTTGGAAGGTCCGATTTTGGTCCGGTCCGCCTCCTACTTCCAACGCACCGAATGGAACGTCCGCAGGCCTTCGGAGACTTGCATTGACGGAACAGAGAGCTTGTCCAAGCTACCCGCATGATAGCGAGACTGCGGGGCAAGGTGATCGACGCGTATCCGAACCGGTTGGTGGTGGATGTGCACGGGGTGGGCTATGAGGTTTTCATCCCGCTCTCGACCTTTGACCGGCTGCACGCGGCGGAGGGGCTGGACGTGGATTTGCGCACGCACCTGCATTTCAGCCAGCTCGGGCAGAAATTATTCGGCTTCGCGAGTGAGGAGGAGCGGGACGTTTTCCTGCTGCTCATCGACCGGGTGAGCGGCGTGGGGCCGACGATGGCGGTCTCGGTGCTGAGCGGGATGGACGTGACGCGCTTCAAGCAGGCGGTGGTGGCTGGCGACGTGGCGGGGCTGTCGAAATTGAAGGGCGTCGGCAAAAAAACGGCTGAGCGCATCGTGCTCGAGCTCAAGGACAAGGTCGGCGTCACGGAAACCTGGCAGGATGCGGCGGCCGGCCAAGTGAGCGCCGGGGCGGCGGACGCCGAGCTCGCACTCATCGCGCTGGGCTACAAACAAGTGGACGCCCGCAAGGCGGTGCGGAAGGTGCTGGACGCGGATCCGGCGGCACCGACCGAGGCGCTGGTGCGCGGTGCCTTGCGCGCACTCCAGGGATGAAGTCGGGATTCAGGATTTGCGGCCTTCGTCGAATTCGAAATATTCCACCATCGTCATGATTTCATCTCGATGGGCGAGTCCGCTTTCCTGCTTCCGGCGGACGAGGATTTCCGAAACGCCGTCATGCCAGCCGACCTTTTTCAGGAACTCGTTCCAGACGAAGATGTCGCCTTCGTTGGCTTCCCGACCGGCTTCGAAGCACCAGCGCAGGATTTCCTCGTCAGAGCCACCTTGCAGCGTGCGGTCCACCAGATCGGCGTAGTCCACACGCAGGAAATTCGCGCAGCGCCCGTCCAGGCCGGATCCGAGATTGTCACGGAAATCCTCGCGCAGGTGGCCCGCCGCGT
Source organism: Akkermansia sp. (assembly GCA_020047775.1). Taxonomy (GTDB): domain Bacteria; phylum Verrucomicrobiota; class Verrucomicrobiia; order Verrucomicrobiales; family Akkermansiaceae; genus Luteolibacter. Next base: position 1,734 of record JAIFNK010000164.1, read on the forward strand.
GTAACCGGATCTTGTCGAGCATCCGGGCGAAATAAATCATCCCGAGAGTTTCCTGATAGGCGGAGAGAGGCGCGGCTTGCATGGGGTGTGGCAGGGAGATACCCGAGCCCTCGATTCAAGACAAGCCTGCGATGCAAGACGCCCGGCGGCGGGCCGGCGAATCCCCGCAAGATACTGACGGAACCCATCGTCCGGCTGCATCCGTTCAAGAGCCAGCTGAAGACGCCGTTGGACACACTCCAACGCGAAATCCGCGAAATTCTCCACCGGGCCGTGGCGCTTGCGCCTTGTTAGGCCTTTAAGCCCGGATCCGGAACGGCGGGGCGAAGCCCGAAATCCGGCGGTGCACTCGTGGCGACCGCCTTGGCATCGTTGTGCCAAAGCCAAAATTCTCCTTGTGTCTGACTAGGATCCAGTCGAGCGTCCGCCGCATTGATGAGAACAGTTCTCACATGGTTTATGGTTTTCGGCGTGCTGGCCGGGATTAATTCCCGCGTCCTCGCAGGCGAGGCCGGGCTTGCTGACCTTTGCTCGCTCACCGTTGAAGCCTGTTGCTACGACGACAGCGCCGCGGCAGCAGGGCAGGACGTCCACCATCAAGATAATGACGAGTGCCCGCCCGACCATCATCATCATCACTTCGGTTGCTGCTCCCATGCGATGCCGCTGACCGTCGAAAACAATTTCACCTGCCGACTCGGGATTCCCGGGCCCTCCCTATCGGGCATTCGCCACGAAAGCGAAGTGCCGCCCGACGAACCGTTTCTGGGTTCGGAAAAACCGCCGTTGATCTGAGCGCCCGTTAACCGCGCTCCGTCGTGCCCGTGAGGTGCGGCGTCATTTCCCGTTTGGCCCCCGTCGGCCGTCCCGGGATTGTTCGTTAGATCAACTTCTCCATCCCGCGCCGCTTTTCCGCGCGGACCTTTTCCACCCAAAAATCATGTCCAAACTCTTGTCCACGGCCGTGCTGGCGCTTGCCTCCATGGTCTATCCACTCCGCGCGGAACCCGCCGTCATCGTCTCGCTCGCAAGCATCGGCGATCGCATCCGTGCCCAAAACCCCGATCTTGCAGCCGCCCGCCTCCGCATCCAGGAGGCAGTCGGCCGCATGAACCAGTCCGGTCGCCTGTCGAACCCGGAAATCGAAACCGGCATCGAACACAACCCGCGCTTCCGCGAGGGGAAATTCGAAGTCGGAGTGTCCCAACGCTTTCCGATTACAGATCGGCTACGATTGGAAAAAGAGGTCTCCCTTACCGAGCTCAAGTCCTCCGAGGCTGAAGTCCGCGAAGTGGAACGCCTGCTCATCGGCCAAGCCCGCGAAGCTGTCGTGAAAGTGCTGGCCACCCGCCAGCGGCGCGAACTGCTCCGCGAGCAATCCGCCGTCTCCAAAGAGTTTGCAACATTTCTATCCGACATCGCCGCCAAAGGTGAAGGCTCGTCACTCGATGCCGGCCAGGCGAAACTCGAAGCCACCAGCCTCGCCATGGAAATGCGCCAACTGGACGCCAGCGAGACGGCATTCGTCGGCGAGTTGAAGCCTCTGCTAGGCATGCTTCCGGGTGAAGCGCTCAATGTAGGGGGGACGCTGCCGGAAGTCTCTCTCCCAGCCACCACTGCCGACCCGTCGCGCCGACCCGATTTCCAGGTGGCCAAGCTGGGCGCCCTTGCAGCCGCGCAGGGCGTCGCGCTCGAACAAGCCCGCCGCTACGACGACGTGGAAGGAGGGATTTTCACTGGAGTCGAACGCACGGAAGACGCGCCTAACGGCTACGACAACGAAGCCATCATCGGCCTTCGTTTCAAAGTCGCGTTGCCGTTCTGGAACAAAAACGACGGCGCGGTCCAAGAAGCCGAAGCGAAACAACAGCGCAAGGAAATGGAAGCCATCACCCTCGGCCGCAACATCCGCCTCGAAGCGGAAGCCGCGCGAGCCGAGATGCAGGAATGGGCGAAAATGATTAGTGAAATCAACGACACCCTCCTCCCACTCGCCGACGAGCAAACCAAGCTCACCGAGGATGCTTATCGCAACGCCCAGGGCGAAATCCAATCCGTCCTCCGCTCCCGCGAAAAACGCCTGCAACTCGCCGCAGCTCGGCTCGATGCGTTGCGCGAATTTCACCTCGCCCGCGTCCGCCACGAAACCGCACTCGCAAAACCTTGAACCAAATTCCTCTCAAAATCATGAAATCATCCATTTTCACTCTACTCGCAGCCCTGCTGCTTTTCCACACCGCCGCCGCCGCCGTCGCAATCCCGCCGGTCATCCTCACCGAACAAGGCGTCAAGAACCTAGGACTCGAAACCGTCACGGTCGAGGAAGCCGACTTCGAAACCACCACCTTCGCTCTCGGCCGCACCGAGGCGATTCCCGAAACCCGCTCAAGCCTCAGCAGCCGCATTCCGGGCCGCGTCATCGAAACGAAACTCACCATCGGCACCTTCGTCACCAAGGGCGATCACCTCGTCCTGCTAGAGAGCCGCCAGCCCGGCGATCCGCCGCCGAGCGTCTGGCTCACCGCGCCAGCCGATGGCACGATCATCTCGGTAAACACCCGGCTCGGCGCACCGGTCGAACCCAGCGACAGCCTCGCGGAATTCGCCGACCTGAAAACGATCTATCTCATCGCCACGCTGCCGCAGGCCACCGCTGGAAAAATCAAACAAGGCACCCAGGCCAAGGTTCATTTTCCGATTCGTCCGGACAAGGAATACACTGCCACGCTGCTCAAATTCGCCGCTTGTCCTTGTCCTGATCCCGCCTGCGCGCTTGGACAGGATGTCTCCAACCGTTCTGAAAAAAGCGAGGGTGCGGATCTCAACACCGCCGGCGTGATCTTCACCATCGACAACCCCGACAACCAACTCCGCCCCGGCATGAACGCCGAATGCACCATCATCATGGAAAAGCGCGACGGTGTCCTCAGCGTTCCGCGCGAAGCGATCCAGGGTGGTCCCTCCAATCGCCATGTTTATGTAAAACACATGACCATCCCTAACGCCTTCGACCGGGTGAACGTCCAAACCGGCCTCACCAGCAACGAACGGATCGAGATTCCCGAAGGCCTGCTTCCCGGCGACGAGGTGGTGACCCGCGGCTCCTATTCGCTCGGCTTCGCAGGCAGTGGCGGCGGCCCTTCGCTCAAGGAAGCCATGGATGCCGCCCACGGCCACGAACACAATGAAGATGGTTCGGAACCATCAAAGGACCAGAAAGCCGTCACCGAAGCCGCAGGCGGTGACAGTCACGACCACGCCTCCCACGGCACCGGCATGCGCGAAATTTTCTTCATGGCCGCCACCGGCATTCTAGCCCTGCTGCTGGTCGTCACCTCGCTGCGCCGCACCCAACCCGCCGACGCAAACACCGAACTTTCCTGATCCATGCTGAACCACCTCATCCGTTGGTCGCTGCGTAATCGGGCGATCATCCTCTGCCTGTCGCTGCTCATCCTGGCGATGGGTTTCAAAACCGGCAGCGAGCTTCCCGTCGAAGTCCTGCCCGACCTCACCAAGCCCACCGTCACGATTCTCACCGAAACTCCCGGACTCTCACCCGAGGAGGTCGAAGCCCTGGTCACCCAACCGATTGAGAACTCGATGATGGGCGTCGCCGGCCTCACGCGGATGCGCTCCACGTCCGACATCGCGCTCTCGCTGGTTTTCGCCGAATTCGAATGGGGCACGGACATCTACAAAGCCCGCCAGTTAGTCCAAGAGCGCCTGCAAGTCGCACGCGAATCGCTGCCTGAGGGAACCCAACCCTACCTCACTCCCGTCGCCTCATTGATGGGGGAAATCCTGCTCATCGGAGTCAAAAGCACCGACGGCAAAACCGCGCCGATGGATATCCGCACCGTCGCCGATTGGACGATCCGCATGCGATTGCAAGCCATCCCCGGCGTCGCCGAAGTTCTTAACATGGGCGGCGGCGTCAAGCAGGCGCAAATCCAGCCGGATCCCTGGCGGATGCAGGCTAACGGCGTGACCATCGAGGAACTCGAACTGGCCGCGCGCAACGCCGCCGTCAACACCACCGGCGGCTTCATCGACAGCGGCCCTCAGGAAATCATGGTTCGCAACCTCGCCATGACCGTCGAGTTGGAAGATCTGTCTCGTACCATCATCAAGATGTCCAACGGCCGCCCCATCGCCCTCTCGGATGTCGCCACCGTCACTTGGGGCACCGAACCGAAACGCGGTGAAGCCGCTGTCAACGGCAGTCCCGGCGTGATCATGAGTGTGATCAAGGCGCCCGGTTTTGATACCATCGCCCTCACGGAACAAATCGAGGCCGCCATCGCCGGACTCAAACCCACCTTGCCCGAAGGCGTGGAAGCCACGGTGTTGTTCCGTCAGCGGGACTTCATCGACAGCGCCATCGGCAATCTCAAAAAAGCCATCGTCGAAGGCGCGGTCATGGTCACCTTGGTGCTGCTGCTCTTCCTCATGAGTTTCCGTACCAGCTTCATCACCCTGATGGCCATGCCCTTGAGTTTCGCAGTCACCTTGTTGACCTTCCGCTGGCTGGATCTCAGTGTGAACAGCATGACTCTCGGCGGCCTCGCCGTCGCCATCGGCATGGTCGTCGATGACGCCATCGTCGATGTGGAAAACGTCTATCGCCGCTTGCGCGAAAACGCCCGGCTCAAGGAACCGTTGCCGAAGCTCGAACTCATCGCGCTCGCATCCGGAGAGGTGCGGAACTCGATCCTCTACGCCACCATCCTGATCGT
>JAIFNK010000313.1 GCA_020047775.1 Akkermansia sp.
GATGGTCTGGCTCTGGACGGGATCGCGTTTATCCTTGTTGATGGCTTCGTAGGATTTTGCGAGTTCCACGAGTTTCTCGCGGCCGGGCTCGATGTCGGCGTAGCTGTAGCGGTCGCGCTTGCCGCGGGTTTTCACGCCGATGGCTTCGAGCACGGAGGAATTGTCGATGCGGAAGGTGGGCAGGTTCACGGAGAGCTGCGGACGGAAGAGGGTGTCCATCAGCCAGGCGGTCGGCTTGATTTTGAATTCCTTGCCGCCGGCACCTTCGACTTTCATCGAACGCGCGCCGTGCAGTCCTAACATCGTGAATCCGGCGAACGACGAAAGCGGTTTGATGCGGCCGCCGTTCTGGACAGGGATGGTTTCGGCGACTGTTAGCGTTTCCTGATCCCATGGCGTGTAGCCCTCGACCTTGCGGACCTCGCCCTTGGGCATGTTGTCCATGACCACGTTTGAGAACACGGCGACGAGCAAGAGCATCGCAAGCCCGGCGGCGATCCAGCGCCCGATTTTGGAAGATGAGTTAGACATGGCGTTTCTTGCGTGAGCCTGCGGCGAGGAAGGTTCCGAGTTTGATCAGGAAGGTGACGGCCATTCCGAAGGTGACGATCCAGAGACTGTATTCCGGCCACTTGTCGGCGGGGTTTCTGACGATTTCAAAAACCGAATACATCTTGTCGCCGGGGCCGGCGCCGGGCGGGCCGTAGCTGGCTTGGAAAAACGTCAGCCCTTCGTAGCGCATCGGTTCATTCATCTGGATGGTGACCTTGGCCTCGCCGCCGTTCTCGATGCGGGTCACGTTGCTGACGAACTTCGCCGGCCGCATGGTGCCGGGGTGGAAGGCGGCGGTGAACTTGTCGAGCCTGAGTGTGAAAGGCATGGGCCACAGCCGCTTGCGCATGTCCACGGCGAAGACGCGGTCGTCGAGACGATAGGAAAACGGATGGAAGCTGGCACCTGCGAGGATGAACGGATCCGACTTGGTGCCGTCGCGCTGGAGGATCCGCGCATAACAACCGGCGGTGAAGCGCTCGGCTTCCTCGGCTTTGGCGGGTTTGGGTTTTTCCATCAGGAAATAACCATCGGCGATGAATTGCTGGCGGTCCGGCGCGCGCTCGCTGGCGGAGACGGGCACGGTGTTTTTCAGATAACCGGTGAGCTCGATGTCGAAGGGCATGTCCGGCATCCGGAAAACGCGGGATTTCGCGCCCTCCAGATCCTCGATGTCCTTGCCGCGGATGACGTGCACGGTTCCAGCCTTGCCGTCCTTGATCTCGGAGACCTCGACGACGTATTCGAAATAATCCTCCGCCGCGTTGCTGGAGTCGCCTTGGCCGACGGCCATGTTGCCGCGCTCGGAGAAATGATGCGACACGCCGCCGCCCGCGAGCATGAAGATAATGCCGAAGTGGGCGATGAGGTTTCCATAGTGCCGCCATCCTTTCCGAATGCGGATGATACCGCCGAGGATGAGGTTGAGCAGCAGCACGGCGCACACCCAGTAGCCGCCGGGCAGCGGCAGCGGGACCATCTTGCCGTTGATCTCGGGCAGAAGGAAAACCGACTTCCAGTCGAAATACTTCGTCAGCGTCGGATAGAGTCCGTTGTCGATCTGTTCCAGCGTGGCGAACCATGTGAGCAGCCCGAGCAGCAGCATGGTGATGGTCGCAAGGCCGAACCCGGAGAGCACATCGAAGATTTTTCCCGGGAGTGAACGGGGAGCTTTGGAGTAGGTCTGCGTGTCAGAGGGTTCCATGATCAAATAGGCGGGTCGCTGTTACGAAATTTTTCAAGGCAATCATTCAGCCATGCGCAGACTCTTGACGTAAGTTTCAAGCACGGGTTTCGCGGCTTCCACCTCCGCCTTGGGACCTACCATTTTCACCGTGAGGATTTGGCCGCCGACCGAGGCGACCACTCCGGCCAGCCCGAATCCGGGCTTGGGCGGCGAGCCCATGCCACTCGCGTATTCACCCTCCGCCGTCACGAAAACTCCGGCGGCTCCGGCCAGGGTGACGGTGGGAATTTTTTCCAGCGCCGCCTGGTCGAGGGGATCCGTGCCGAACTGCTTGAGCCAGCGGTTCACGTTGTCCAAGACGGATCCCTGGGAAATGGACACCCAGACCTCGCCCATTCCGCTCTCGCCGAAGCGGTAGTTCAGCAGGCGGAATTGCGATGCCGGCAGCGCCAGCCAACCCACCGGAGTTTCCGCCTTCACCGGACTCGGTTTGGCATCGCGGAACCGCTCGTCGCTGGTCGCGAAAAGCTTCGGGGCCAAATCGCGGGTCGTCGCTGTGCGCGTTTCGGTCACGGTGATTTCCTTTTTCTCCTCACAGGAAAAAAAGGTCATCACGCAGGCAAACAGGAAGGCGGCTCGGCATTTCATGCAAGCGGCGATAAGCCCGCCTCCAGCACCGCGCAAGTGGAAACGGGGCTTCGACTGCTATCAATCGAGCGAGAAAAGCTCAGTGTGGCCCGGAGCCTTTTTCACGACCACCGGTTCTTGCCCGGTGGAATCGACCACTTCTTCGGCGACTGCTGGCTTTTCATCCGGAGCATCGGGAGCTTCTTCGACGATCGCGGAAGTCTCTTCGACGATCGCGGAAGTCTCTTCAACGATCACGGAAGCCTCTTCAACGACCACGGGAGCCTCTTCAACGACCACGGGAGCCTCTTCAACGACCACGGGAGCTTCCAGCACGGCGACCGCCGACTCGGCGACAATGGCGGGTGCTTCTCTCTGGCGGTTCATCTCCGACAGGCGGATGACTTCCGCCTTCGCGGCGGCAATGCGGTTGGAATCCCCCACCGGGCCAATTTTCTTGGAAACCTTGGCCGGGTGCGTTGGATCGCTCAAATCCGCGAGTTTGGCTTCCGCCTTTTCCAGCGCCTCGACGGCGGCGGCCTCGCGTTTTCTCATTTCACCGGCAAAGCGGGTGGAAACGGCGACGGACTCGCGAAGACGCTCGATCTCCGCGTTGAGCTCGGTGCTGTCGTCCGGGCGGTTCTGTAGGATGGCGAGTTGTTCGCGGGTTTTGGAAAGTTCGTTTTCGAGGGCGAAGCTGCGGTCTTTCTGGGATTTTTCGCCGTCGTTGAGACGAGCGTTGAGATGCTTGATCGTGTCTTGGGCTTTTTTCAGATCGATCTCGACGGAGGACATACGCCGGGTTTCGGTTTCGAGTGCTTTGCGGGCGGTTTCGAGTTCTGCGACGGTGCTTTCGTGGGTGGCCTTGGGGACGGACGCGGACTGGAGGGATTCCAAGTCGGCTTTGAGCGCCTTGCACGCGGCCTTGGACTTTTCGAGGGCACCTTCCAGGTTTTTCGCCCGATCGGGCTGGGCCTTTTCACCGGATGGGGTGGCCTTGGCAGGGGCGGGCTTGTGGGTCAGGCCGCGGAGGGTCCAGCCGAGGAAGGCGGCCACGGCCGAAATGATGGCGATGTGCGGAAGAACTTTGGAAAGGGTCTCGATCATAAACTGTGTGGTAGGTGTCCGCGTGGAATCGCGTGCCGCGACCTATCGCGGGATGCGGCGGCGGTCAACTTCATTGCCATGAGGAATTCATCGGGCCTGGCCACCGTGATCGTGAACTTCGTGCTCACGAGGCGGCTCAAGCCAGGTTTTCCGGCGAAGTCGGGCGGCTAGATTTCGTATTCAACACCGGGCTCGGGCACGATGACCTCGGTGTCGGGCAAGCGGCGTTTGATTTCCTGGCTGAACCAAGCCACCGCGCCATCGTCGCCGTGGACGAGGAAGGCTTTTTTCGGGGCGACCTTGATGATGAAGTCCAAGATGGCATCGCGCGTGGAATGGCCGCTGAAGTCGAAGATGCGCATCTCGCAATTGAGCGGCACGGGCGGAAATGCGGAGTCCAGCACCACCATATCGCCGGGCTTGGCGAGGCGGATTTTACCACCGGGTGTCTCCGGATCCGCATAGCCAACGAAAAACAGGCCGTGTTTCGCGTTTTCCAGCACTCCCTGGCGGGCGAAGTTGTTTGAGACGGTCTTCTCCGACATCATGCCGCTGGAGAGCGCGTAAATGCAGCCCGGGTGGAAGGGAATCGGGCCTTTGCGCTTTTTGCTGCCTGCCTCGAGTTCCATGTCCTTGAGGAACCGGAAATTCGGCAAATGGCGGCGCGAGTGGGCGCTGAAACGGTCATAAACCTGAGTCATTTTCGTGCTCAACCCGCCGATGTAGATCGGGGTGCGCTTGGGAATCAGCCCCTCCTTTTTGAAGCGGTGGAGCATGCCAAGCACCTCTTGGGTTTTACCCATGGCGAAAACCGGGATCAGCACCGAGCCCTTGCGCTCGATCACGCCTCTGATGGCGGCCGCAAATTCGTCTTCTTCGGTCGGCCGGCTGTATTTCGGGTCGCGCGCCTGCTCGCCGCGGGTGGTTTCCACGATCAGCGCATCCACGGTGGTTTCCGGGAACATCGCGCCTTTTTGCAGCGTGCTGTGCTCGAAATTCACGTCTCCCGTGTAGAAAACCTTTTTCCCCTCACCCTCGATTGTCACGCCCACGGACCCGAGAATGTGCCCCGCGTCGTGGAAAGTGGCGCGCATCGAGCCCGCCGGATCCAAGTCGAACGGTCGCTCGACGTGACGGGTTTCGAAGTCGTTTTCGATGTCGTCCAACTCGCGGTGTTCAAAAAGCGGATATTCCGCGATGCCATGCTCGATGCGTTTCGACTGCATGACGTTCACCGAGTTATGAAGCATGGCGCTGGCGAGCCCGGCCGTTTCCGGCGACAGGAACACCTTCGCCTGCGATTGGTTCTGAAGGAAAACCGGCAAGGTTCCCACGTGGTCGAGGTGGGAATGGGTGATGATAATCGAATCCGCAGTGCCAGGCTCGAGAAACTCGTAATGAGGAATGGCCTCCGCTCCTTCGTGTTTCGGGTGCATCCCCGCATCCAGCACGACCTTCGCGGTCTTGGTTTTAAGCAGGTAGGAATTCGCACCGATACCGGCGTGGCGACAGAGACTTTTGAATATCATAGGGAAAGCTGGAAACGGGAGGCGGCCGGACCATGGGGGCGATGTGCGCCGCTGTCAACCCACCCCCGCGAAACCGGGACCACACGCGCCCCCGGGTGTGGTTTTCGGCACCCTCTCTGAAAACATTCGTTTGCCCCCCGGACCGCTTCCACCGCAGCTCACGCCCGCCATGGCGCGAGCGCGCGCCAACCCGCGCCACAATCACCGCTGGCAAAAAAACCGCCATCCCCATAACCTGCCGCCCGTGCACCCTCATTCCCAACTCGCGGTCATCGGCGGCGGCCCGGCCGGCCTCCGTGCGGCGGAGGTGGCGGCCACCGCCGGGCGGCAAGTCACCCTTTATGACGGCAAGCCTTCCGTCGGCCGGAAATTTCTCGTCGCGGGGAAGGGCGGCCTCAATCTCACCCATGCCGAATCCCTCGACCGATTCGCCACCCGCTACTCCGGTCCCGGCCAGCCAGCGGAATTCTGGGCAAACCTCATCGCCGGCTTCGATCCCGCCGACCTCCGCGCCTGGGCGGCCGGGCTTGGTGTGGAAACCTTCCAAGCCACCAGCGGTCGCGTTTACCCGCGGGCCCTCAAAGCCGCCCCGCTGCTCCGCCGCTGGATCGAGCGACTGCGCGGACTGGGCGTTGGTTTTGAAATGAACCACCGCCTGATCTCGTTCGACTCATCCCGCCGACTCGGATTCTCAAACGGCCAGGCCGCCACCGCCGACGCCGTCATCCTGGCCCTCGGTGGCGGCTCGTGGGCGAAAACCGGCTCCGACGGCGGCTGGACCTCGATTTTTGAAAATCTCGGCATCGCCCATCACCCGCTGGCCCCGGCGAACTGCGGTTGGGAACACGAATGGCCGCCCGAAGTCCTTGCCGCCGCCGAGGGCAAGCCGCTCAAAAACATCCAGGTCCGCGCCGGGGAAATGACCGCCATCGGCGAGCTCATGGTCACCCGCTACGGTCTCGAGGGCGGCGCGATCTACCAACTCGGCAGCGCCCTCCGCGCCATGCCGAAGCCCGCCATCGCCATCGATTTCAAGCCGACTTTCACGCATGCCCGGCTCGTCGCGAAGATGGAATCCGTTCGCCGTGATTTCCTCAATGAAGCCCGCATCCGCTGGAAACTCAGTGAACCCGCCCACGCCATCCTCGCCCGGAAAACTTGGGGCGACGCGGATTCCCTCGCCCGCGAAGTCAAAAACTGCGTCCTCCCGCTCACCCGCCCGCGCCCGCTCGACGAAGCGATTTCCTCCGCCGGCGGCGTCTGCTGGAGTGAAATCGATGACACCTTGATGCTGAAAAAGCTCCCGGGCATCTTCCTCGCCGGAGAAATGATCGACTGGGAAGCCCCGACTGGCGGCTACCTCATGCAAGGCTGCTTCGCCACCGGCACACGGGCGGCGAAGTCAGCGGTGGCGTGGCTGGGGTGACTTTGAAATTCGACATTTCCAGATCGCCTTTTCCCACGCTAGC
>JAIFNK010000232.1 GCA_020047775.1 Akkermansia sp.
CGAACGGTGATCGTCTCCACCCACCACAGCCAGCCTAGCAGGATGAAGTATCCCGCGAATTCGAAGGCTTTGCTCCAGTATTGGATCGGTGCGTCGCCGCCGTGGCAACCGCAGGAAATATCGAGCCCTTTCGACCAGGCCCAGCCGACGGAGATGGAAAACACCACCACCAGTCCGGCGATGGTGAGAATCGCCCCGCGCCGGAGGATTCCCAACATCAGGCAAAGCCCGGCGATGAGTTCCAACCACGGCACGGTGTAAGCGGCGACGGCATCCAGCGGCGGCTTGACGAGCTGATAGTTCGCCACGTCGCGGGTGAAGCGGTCGAGGCCCGTGCCGAAGATTTTCATGCCGCCGCTGTAAACGAACCACACGCCTAGCAGGACGCGGGCGGTGAGGGAGGCGGCTTGCATGATGAAGTAGGACTTCGCGGCGACCGGTGATCGCCGCTACGCGGGCTGAAGGAAGCGCCGCTGCGCTTCCTCCTCGGGATTGTGCGGATGCGTCGCGTTCTCCGGCTTGGTGTCGGCGAGCAGCTCATCCCGGAATTTCCCGATGATCGCCTCCACTGGCCAGGACGATGCTTCGCCGAAGGCGCAGATGGTGCGGCCGTCGATCTGATAGGCCACGCTTTCCAGCGTTTCGATATCGGAAGGACTGGCTTCCCCGGCGACAAGGCGGTCGGAGATTTTCTTCATCCACGTCGAGCCTTCGCGGCACGGCGTGCATTGGCCGCAGGATTCGTGGGCGTAGAAGGCGTTCAGGTTGTTGAGCACCCACGACATTTTGCGGGTATCGTCGAGCACGATCACGCCGCCGGAGCCGGCCATCGAGCCGCAGGCGGCGAGTGTGTCGAAGTCCATCTGGATGTCCCAGAAATCGAGATCCTTGGTGGTGCCGTCCGGGTTCTTGAGTTTGAAAACCTCGTTGCACTTGAGGATTTTCGAAGACGATCCGCCGGGGATCACCGCTTTGAATTCGCGTCCGTCCTTCGGTCCGCCGCACATGTCGTAGAGCAGTTCGCGCATCGTCACCTTGCCGACCTCGACTTCGAAATAACCGGGGTTTTTCACATCGCCCGAGACGCAAAGAATCCGCGTGCCGGTATTCCTGGCAACTCCGAGTTTTGCGTATTCATCGCCGCCCATGCGGACGATGTGCTTCACGTGGCAAAGTGATTCCACGTTGTTCACGATGGTCGGGCACATGTAGAGCCCGAGCGCCGCCGGGAAATACGGCGGCTTGATCCGTGGATACGGGCGCTTGCCTTCGAGGGATTCGATCAAGCCGGTTTCCTCGCCGCAGATGTAGGCACCTGCACCGCGATGCACGTAGATTTCCACGTCGAAGCCGGAGTTGAGCACGTTTTTCCCGAGGAAATTGTGGGCACGCGCTTCTTCGATCGCCCGCTCCACGATCAGCGCCGCTTCCGGAAATTCCTCGCGGATGTAGATGTAGGCGGTGTGCGCGCCGACCGCGTAGGCCGCGATGACCATGCCCTCGACGAGCTGGTGCGGATCCTGATGGAGAATGTAGCGGTCCTTGAAAGTGCCCGGCTCGGATTCGTCGCCGTTACAGATCAGATAGACCGGCTTGGTGTTGTTAGGCGGGATGAACGTCCATTTCATTCCGGTCGGGAATCCCGCGCCGCCCCGACCGCGCAGGCCGGACTTTTTCACCTCCTCGGTGACTTCCTTCGGCTGCATTGCAAAGGCCTTTTTCAAATCGTCGTAGCCCCCGTCGCGCAGATAGCAATCGATCGAAGGATCCCAGCCCTCGCGGTCCACGTTCTTAAAAATGAGCCGGTATTCGCGGGCGTGCGGCTGCTTGGTGTAAGTGATCATGCTGATGGAACCAGGTCAGGATTGGGCGCGTATTTGGCGAGCAGTTCCTCGGCCTTGCCGGGAGCGACGGCTTCGTGGAAATCATCGTTCACCAGGCAAACGGGTGCGCTGCCACAGGAGGCGAGACACTCGGCAAACTCGACGGAGAATTTCCCGCACGGAGAAACGGTGATCGGATGGTGATGGGAGTCGCTGGCGGAGCGGTCGATGCCGGTAAGCTCGCACAGGCGCTCCATCAGTTCGTAGCTGCCACCCATCGCGCAGGAGAGAGTGCGGCAGACGCGGATGTGGAATTTCCCCGGCGCGGACTGGCGGAAGCCTGGGTAGAACGTAACAACCTCCAGCACCTTGATCGGCTCGATGCCGAGCTTGTTAGCGACCCACTTGATCGATTCCGCAGAGATATACCCGAACTTGTGCTGGACGATGTGCAGGAGCGGCAAGGTGGCGGCGCGCTTGCTCTCGGGATAATGCGAGATGCGGTCATCCGCCTCCGCCTCGAGCTCCGGCGTCACCGCGAAGGGCTGATAGAACTTACTGCCGGGAGTCTCGTGGGAGGCGACGGTTTCTTCGAGCGGAGAGACGGACATGGTTATTTTACGAGTTTTTCAAGTTCTGCGAGATTGCGGAAATTCCCTTCCAGCTTCGTGCCGTCGAGCTCGCAGACGATCACCGAGGGAATTCCGGAGACGCCGTGGTGGAATTGTTTCCGGAAATCCTGAACCTCGTTGAGCTTCAACTGGGGCCATGGCATTTTTTTGTTCACGGCGTATTGTTCCATGGCATCCTCTTCCCGGTCGCTGGAGATGAGGACGAGTTCAAACTTGGCGTTCTTGTTCTTCTCGTAGAACTCCACCAGCGACGGCGTGAATTGCTGGCATGGACCACACCAGGATGCCGTGTAGTAGAAGACGTAGTATTTCTCCGGTCGCGCGGACGGGGTGAATTTCTTGAGAGACTTGCCGTCGAGCTTCACCAGATTTCCTGCCAACACCTTGTCGAAAACACTGGGTTTACCTTCGATGACGGGCGCGGGCGGCACCCATGCCGCTAGCTTCACCGCAGCCTCCTCGGACAGATCGGAGGCTTTGAGCATGACGAGCTTACCGTTTCGCATCTTGAACTCGCCGGTCTTCCCATCGCCATTGTCAACGACCTTGACCAGTTCCAACTCGGCGGTCTTGCCGTCCTTACGGGTCCACTTTTCGAAAGCGGCGAAGGAAACGCCAGCACACAGCAAACTCAGGCAAATGATTTTTTTCATAACAAGTGCATTATAGGATTACCGGTCGCATTCGCCCATTACGAAATCCAACGAGCCGAGGATGGCCGGGATGTCGGACACCATGTGGCCGGGAAGCAGCTTGGAGGTGATGGAGAGATTGCAGAACGAGGGGCTGCGGATCTTCAGGCGATACGGGACGCCGCCGCCCTTGGAGTGGATGTAGAACCCGAGCTCGCCCTTGGGATTTTCCGCGGCGAAATAGACCTCGCCGGCCGGGGCGTTGATGCCCTGCGTGGAGACGATGAAGTGGTGGATGAGCTCTTCCATCGACATCAGCACGCGCTCCTTGTCGGGCAGCATGCTCTTGGAATCCGCCAGGTTCACCGGGCCGTCCGGCATGGTGTCGAGCACCTGGCGGCAGATCAGGATGGACTGGCGCATTTCCTCCATCCGGATCTGATAGCGGGCATAGCAGTCGCCCTCGTCGGCGATGGGCACGTCGAACTGGTATTTCTCGTAACCCAGATACGGGCTGTCCTTGCGCAGGTCGCGGGGGACGCCGGAGGCGCGGAGGTTAGGCCCGGTCATGCCCCAGGCGATGGCGGATTCGCGGGAAATCACGCCCACATCGACCATCCGGTCGATGAAGATCTTGTTCTTGTCGAGCAGCTTGGAAATCTCGCCGATCGTGACCAGGCACTCGTCGAGAAACTGACGGACGGTGGCCTCGAAGCCCGGCGGCATATCGCGCAGCTGGCCTCCGACGCGGGTGAAAGAAGTCGTGAAGCGGGCACCGGTGAGCTGCTCGCACATGTTATAAATTTTTTCCCGCTCGGTGAACGTGTAGAGGAAAACCGTCATCGCCCCCACGTCCATGGCGCAGACACCGACGCCTAACATGTGGGAGGAAAGCCGCGCGAGCTCGCAGCAAAGCACCCGCAATGCCTGGCCGCGCGGTGGCAGCGTCCAGCCCATCAGTTTTTCGACAGCACACGCGTAAGCGACGTTGTTCGCCAGCGGGGCGAGATAGTCCAGACGGTCCGTATACGGCACAAACTGGTTGTAGTGCATGTTTTCCGCGATCTTCTCATCGCCGCGGTGCAGGAAGCCGACGTCCGGATCGGCGGAATCAATGATTTCCCCGTTGAGTTCGAGAATCAGGCGGAGCACCCCGTGGGTGGCCGGGTGGGAAGGCCCCATGTTCAGCACCATCCGCTCGCCGACGAGATCATCCGTCTCCGCGTGGTAATGGTCCGCGGCGCGGGCGGCGCGGGCGTTTGCGTCGGGGGCCTCGATTTCTTGAATAGTGGTGCTCATGCCTGTTTTGCCGCCGACAGAAACGCCCAAACCGATCTGTTTCGCAAGGGGTTTGTGAAAATTTTCACAAGCTCCCGCGACCGTAGCGCTCGCGGAACTGGCGGAGAAGATCATCGACCCGATTCGTGTCCGAAGGGGAGGACGGCGGCGTTGTTTCGGCGGGGGGAGCCGGCGGTTCGGGCACCGGCTGCGGCGGAAATGCGGGTGAGGGTTCGCTTACCGATGTCGCAACAGGATCTGCCACAGGGAAATGATGCTGCGGCTCGAAGATGGATGAAGTTGATTGAAACGCCGGCTCCGTGGGGGCGTCGTCGCTGGGAGGTGCCACCAAAATTCCCTGCGGTGGCGGTGCTGCCTCTTCCCATCCTCCGGAGTCCATCGGAGCTGGCTCCGAAACAAACGGCTGCGGAGCACTTTGAAATGGAGCGTCCACGGGATGAAAGTCCCGCACCGGCACGGTAAAGGCATCAAGCGGCGGGGCAACGTAGGTCGGAGCAGCGGGAACAGCGTCCTGCCAACCTGCCTGCTCGAATGACGGGATCGTTGGCTCAAACTCGATCCCACGGGCGGCAAACGGGAAGGGAGAATCCACCGGAGGCGAGATCACCGGAGCCTCGGGAGCGCTTTCCTCCACTTGAGTCGGTGGATTCCACGGATTCTCTGGGGCTGGCGCGGGCGGCGCAGGCACGAAAACCGGCGGCGATTCCGCCCAGCCAGCGGGCACGGGTGGCCCGGCGGCCTGAAACGGTGACTCGGTGGGGGCATGGTAAATGAAAGGCTCGGCAACAACCTCCGCCTCAGGCGTCGGCGCAAAAACCGGTGCCGGCCATTCGACGGCAGGTTCAACCGGCTCAACAGCGGCGGAAAACGAAATGGGAGGGCTTTCGGAAAACGAAGATTCCTCGACGACGGGCTCGGGCTCGACCTGCGGAGGAACGGCAACCACCTCTCCCACCGGCTCTGGCGCCACTTGCTCCGGAGGGGCGATCGGTTCCGGAGGCGGAGTCGCCGCCGCAAGGGCGACGACAGAAGCGGGGACCACCCCTGCGCCCGCGGCAGGAGACGCGCCGGAATCCATGGCCGTCGCTTTGAGCCACGCCAGGCCCGCTGCCCGAATCAGACCGCGGGCATGATTCCCTGACGAAGCCAAATCAATGCGGTCCAGCACCCGGCGGCCCAGCCCCGGAACACGCGAATCCAGCAGCGCCTCCATTTCGACCTCCGTGAGGGGCTCAAGTTCGACGACCACTTCCGACAAGCGATCCACCAGCCCGCCACTGAGTCGCGGCATGAAGGCGCTTTCCCAGATATCCAAATTAAGCGAGAGAATGACATCCAGTCGCTCCACCGTCTGGCGGAGAGACCCGAGAAACGCCGCCAGCCTGAGCGCGGCGGCCTCATCCGTGGACATTCCCTCTAGATCATCCGCGACGAGCACCACGCGCATCAGCAGAGTCAGCAGCCCTAACAATGCTTCGAGCCGCTCCATTTCCATACCTGCCTCGCCATGGACGGCCTCCGCCAGAATCCTCACCCGGCTCGAACTCTCCAACGGAGCCGCAGCGAACTGGAACAACACATCCACCCAGAAGGAAATCCCGCTAACGGGCAGATCGGTCCGCTGTGCGAGCTCCAGGCCGAGCCGCTGCCCGAGCACCCCGAAATTCTCGCGGGCCCAGTGCGCGGTGACCGCGTTCGGGTGATGGAAATCAAATGTCTCTATCGGCCGGTTGCGCAAGGCCCCGAGCGCCCCCTCGCGGTCCTGGCAGGGAACCTCGCCCGACGCCACCAACGGCTGCAAGGCGGAGGCGAAAAGGCGACGACTCACCAAGTCCAGCACCGTCAGCCCGCCAGATGCCGGCAACTGCCGCACCAAACGCCGCAACGTGTCGTCCGTCACCGAAGCGGCGTCGATCCGGCTGCCGAAAGCGGCATGCAGCGGGATAAATTCATGCGTGAATCCCAGCTGATGCTGGATACGGGACAGCAAGTGCGTCTTCCCGTGCCCGGCGCGTGGCGCGCGCAGCAGGATGCAACGTCC
>JAIFNK010000119.1 GCA_020047775.1 Akkermansia sp.
CCTTGGGCATCAAAGGGGAAACGGGCGACGAGATCGGCCTCGGGAAAGATTTTTTCCGAGGCGAGCCATGTTTGGAAGCGGGGCTCGGCGGCGGCGATGCCTGCGGCGAGCGCAGCCTCGCTGGCGGTGATTTCCTTGTCCGCGGCGGCGAGCTGGGTTTCCTGTTCCGGGGTGGGCAGGAGCAGGGCGGGCTGGGGCAGAATCCCGTTTGCATAGCCGATCAAGCCGTGCTCGCCGATGCTGTTGAAGAAAGCGCCCATCGAGTAGTAATCCTTCGCAGAGATGGGGTCGTATTTATGATCGTGGCAGCGGGCGCACTCGAAGGTGAGGGCCATAAACGCGGTGCTGATCGTGTGGACGCGGTCGGAAATGCCGTCTTGGCGAAATTCCTCGGGCACCGACCCGCCTTCGTTGGTCTTGCGATGGATGCGGTTGAAGGCAGTGGCGAGTTTTTGGTCGCGGGTGGCAGCGGGCAGGAGGTCGCCGGCGAGTTGCTGGGTGATGAACTGGTCGAGCGGCAGGTTGTCGTTGAAGGCCTTGATGACCCAGTCGCGGTAGGGCCAGGCGTGCATGTCCACGTCGGCCTGATAGCCGAAGGAATCCGCATAACGCGCGACATCGAGCCAGGGGGTGGCCATGCGCTCGCCGAAACGCGGCGATCCTAACAGTCGGTCGGTGACCGTTCCTTTTGCCGACGGCGAGGTGTCTGCTAGAAAAGCGTCGATCTCCGGCTGGGTCGGAGGGAGGCCGGTGAGATCGAAGGTGACGCGGCGCAGCCAACGCTCCGGAGTGGCGGGCGGGGTGGGTGGGAGTTTTTCCTTTTCGAGGCGGGCGAGGATAAATTGATCGACGGGGTTTTTCGCCCATGACGTGTCGGCGGTTTGCGGGATGGGGACTTCCTTCGGCGGCGCGACGAAGGCCCAGTGTGCTTGGTATTCCGCGCCTTGTTCGATCCAGGTCTTGATCAGGTTTTTTTCCCGGTCGGTGAGAGTGAGGTGGGATTTCGGCGGGGGCATGACCTCCTTGCGGTCGGTGGAGAAGATGCGGATCAGTGCTTCGGAATTCTCCGGGTGTTCCGGGTCCCAGGCGAGGGCCTTGATCGCGTCGGCGCGGATGTCGAGCCGCAGGTCGGCTTCCTGCTTTTCCTTGTCCGGGCCATGGCAGAAGAAGCACCTGTCGGAAAGGATGGGCAGGATCTCGCGGGCGTAGGAGACTTTTTCCCCGGCGCTGGCGGGCAGGGCGAGTGCAAGCAGCCCGGAGATCAATGGGATGGATTTCAAGGTCCGACGGTTACGCGCGGCGTGATTGGGATTTATCGGCTGCGCTGGCTTCCGGATCTCCCGTGCTCAGGGTGCTTCCGCGAGCTTCTCGCCGGTGGCGGGCATCTTGAGGGTGGGTTCGCCGGTGAGCAGGCCGTGTTTCACGAGGAATTTGTCCGCCTCGATGAGGGTGACCGTGCGCCAGGGGTCTTTGTTGAAAAAGCTGTGTTTCTGCTCTTTTGCGATGTGGAGTTCGATGGTCTTCGCACCGAGTTTTTTCCATTTCGCATGGGCGTTGTCCCAGCCTGTTTTCCATTCGTCTTTGTCGCCGAAGAAGGCGATGGCCGGCGGCAGGTCGGCCTTCATGTGGGTGAGTATGTCGATTTCGGAATCCTTGTGGTCATCCAAGGCGAAGGCGGGGTTGAACCAAAGGTAGGCGACGACGTCGGTGTTGATGTTCTTCGGGTCGGCAGGGTCGTTGATGCCGGGGTTCATGGTGGCGAGTGCGCTGATGTGGCCGCCGGCGCTGCCGCCGCCGGTGATGATGCGGGCGGGATCGATGCCGAATTCACCGGCGTGTTGCTTGAACCAGCGGATGGCGCTTTTTGCGTCGGTGACGCAGACGCGTTTTTTCGACTCGCCTTTCGGCAGTGTGGAGGCGGCCTTGCCGAGCATCTGATATTCCGCGGTGGCGCAGACGATTCCACGGCTGGCGAAGTAGGCGCAGGCCGCGCGGAATTGCTGCAGCGAGCCACCTTGCCAGCCACCGCCGTGGAACAGGATCATGCCCGGCACCTTTGACTTTGCGGGTTCGTGATTGGGTGGGAAATATATCTCCAACTGCCGTTCCTTGCCGGCGGAGGTTTTATAGATATGGGGTTTTCCGGCGGGGCCGTCGAATATTTCCTTGGCGGGGCTTTCGGCGGCGATCGATACGCCGCAGAGGGCGGCGAGGATGAGGGTGACGAGTTTTTTCATGGTGTGGTAGAGGGTGGTCCAAGATGTTATTTTGCTCCTTCGGCATTTCTGAATTGTTTGGCTTCGTCCTGTCGTTGCTTCAAGAAGGCCGCCATCTGTATCACGGTTTCCTTATACTCGGGTTTACCCGCGATATTCTCGTTTTCGTCCGGATCTTTTTCCAGATCATAGAGCATCTCAGCCGTGCCGCCGAGGTAGCGGGTATAGTTGAAGCGCTGTGTGATGACCGCATCCCCGGTTACAAACCGGCTGTAGGCGGCTTCCCGGAAGGGCTGGCCAGGTCGGTCTAACAAGTTGGCGAAACTGCGGCCTTGGACGGTCTTCGGAACCTCAATTCCGGCGAGCGAGCACAGCGTCGGGAACAGGTCGCTGGTTTCGACCAGCGACGCGCTGCTCCCCGCCTTTTTGCCGGGCGCTCTGACAATCAACGGTACGCGGGTCGCGAGATGCGTGGTGTTGTGCTTGCCCCAGAACGTATGCTCGCCCAGATGCCAGCCGTGGTCGCCCCAGATCACGACGATGGTGTTGTCCGACAATTCCAAGCGGTCGAGTTCAGCCAGGACATCGCCGACCAGCTTGTCCGTGTAACTGACGCAAGCCATATAGCCATGCCGCATCATGCGGTCGAAGTCTTTCGATTTTTCATCGAAATCGCCCAAGTGATAGGTGCGAAACTCGCCGCTGCCTTTCAACTGTTCGGGAGCGTTTTTTGGACGGTATCGGTTGTCGGCGATTTTGATTTTGTCGCGTTTGTAGAGATCCCAATACTTCTTGGGAGCGTAGAACGGCATGTGCGGCTTGACGAATCCGCAGGCGAGAAAAAAGGGTTTGCCGCCCTCATTGAGCCGCCGCAGATCTTCGATGGTCCTTCGCGCCAGATGGCCGTCGGAATAGGCATCGTCCGCCACATCCGGTGCCTCGTAGATGCGCCCCCGTTGTTTGGTTTTCGAGAGCCGCCGGGTGGTCTCGGGATCGTGGCTTGCCATTCCCGCGAGCTTCGGCTGCCAAGCGGGCTCGCTCCAGCTTCGTTCCTGAGTGTCTTCCTTGTGGTGGAAAACTTTTCCATTAGACAGGGTGGTGTAGCCCGCGTTTTTGAACGTCTCGGGAAGGGTCGCGGCTCCGGGAGCATCCTTACTTGCCTTCGTGTCGGCATTGATGAAGCGCGTGGGGGTCGGTAAAATCCCTGTCATCAGGCTCGCCCGCGACGCGCCGCAGACCGGCACTTGGCAATAAGCGCGTTTAAAGACCATTCCCTGCCCTGCCAGTTTATCGATATTCGGGGATTTGACTTCTTTGCCTCCGTAACACCCGAGTTCCGGGCGCAGGTCGTCGATGGCGATGAAAAGGACATTGGGCTTCCCGGCAGCGCTGGGGGCGAAGGCCAAAGTCGAGGCCAGACAGCAAAGGAAGATGGGATTCTTCATGTTCGTTGGGCGACAGGATTAGATGACGCGTTCATTCATTGAAATCCAAAATCCATTCTTCTTCCCGATTCCGTGGTCGTGCAGGAGGGCGCACCGATCTCCGCCCGCGTGTGGTCCCCGTTCCGCGGGATGGCGGAGTCGTGGGTCGGAGGGGTGGGAATCAATTGGCCAGCCGGGGAGCGGAGTGGCCCTGCTCGCGGATTTTTTTCAGCAATGACTTGAGTTCGGAGACCCGCTCCGGGTGGTCGGCGGCGAGGTTGTGTTTTTGCGACAGGTCGGTCTTGAGGTTGTAGAGTTCGGTCTTCTCCGCGTCGTCGGGGTTGTAGCCGTGGCGTTTTTCCCAGGCGGCGTTGCGGCTGGTGCCGTAGCCATTCCCGGCGTCCACCAGCAACCAGTCGCCGTCGCGGATCGCGTAATTGTCCTGGCTGGTGTTGTGGATGTGGGTGGTGCGCACGGATTCCACCTCGCCTTTGAGCAGGGGCAGGAGATTGTGGGAGTCCTCGGCGGCGTTGGCGGGGAGCTGATAGCCAAGGGCTGCGGCGATGGTGGCCATGAAGTCGATTTGTGAAACGAGCGCGTTGTTGACGACGCCTGGTTTGGTGACGCCGGGCCACTTGATGATCGTCGGCACGCGATGGCCGCCCTCATAGGTGTCGCGCTTCAGTCCACGCAGCGGATGGGCCGACCAATGGCCGGTTGTTGCGTCGCGCTCGTAGGCGTATTTTTCCGGGCCGTTGTCGGCGGAGAAGATGACGAGGGTGTTATCCGCCTTGCCGGAATCTTCCAGCGCTTTGAGGAGTTGGCCGACGGAGTGGTCGGTTTCATAAACGAAATCGCCGTAAGGGCCGGCCTTGGATTTCCCGTCGAACTCGTCGTTCGGGATGATGGGGGCGTGGGGCGAGGGATACGCGAAGTAGAGGAGGAAGGGCTTTTCCGAGTCCTTTTTTGACTTGATGTATTCGACGCCCCGGCGGGTGGTCTCCGGGAGGTTCTGATAGGGATCCCAGCCAGTGACCATGGGGCCGGAGCGGCATTCCCAACTGCCTTCCTTGATGGCCTTCCATTTCGTGGTGTCCATCATCGTGTCGGGGGCCTGGAGGACTTTGTCATTTTCGATCCAACAGTAGGGTGGGAAATTGATGACCTCGTCGCCAAAGGAATAGTCGAAGCCGTGCGCGAGCGGACCGTCGGGGATGGGCTTCGCCCAATCGAAGTCTTCAGGACGTTCCCCGCGCTTGGGGGATCCGGGCTTGCGGATCGCGTCCCAATCCCGTCCGAGATGCCACTTGCCGATGGTTGCGGTGGTGTAGCCCAGTGCCTGGAGCATTTCGGGGAGGGTGAGGCGTTCGGGTTTGAAGACGGATTTGCCGAAGGAATTCACGATGCCGTGGAAGTCGCGCCAGTGGTGGCGGCCGGTGAGCAGGGCATAGCGCGAGGGCGAGCAGATGCCCGACGAGCTGTGGGCGTCGGTGAAGCGCATCCCCTGCGAGGCGAGCTTGTCGAGATTCGGGGTGGGGATTTTGGATTCCGGATTGAAGCAGCCGAGATCGCCGTAGCCGAGATCGTCGCCGTAGAGGATGAGGATGTTAGGTTTCCGCGCGGCGTGGAGGATGGTGGCGGCGGAGAGCAGAAGGAGCAGGGTTTTCAGCGGTTTCATGGATGGATTGGGATTGGGGATTGGATGACCCTCGCCGCAGGCATCCTCGATTTTCCCCGGAACGCGGTTGCGGATGACGAAAGGTTTTCCGCCGAAAAGGAGCGCTTGGCGAGCAGGAAGAGGAGGAGATGTGTCCCCGTTTCCCCGCGCGGATGCGGAAGGCGGATGATCGGGCTGTGGCGTGAGGTGTTAGCGCTCCAGTGACTTGTTCGGGAAGACCGGCGAGGGTTTGCGGTGGCCGTCCATCAGCTTGAGCATCGCGGCGACGCGTCCGGGTTCCCCGTCGGCGAGGTCCTTGGATTCCGCCAGATCGCGCCCGAGGTGATAGAGTTCGGGTTTGCCGTTTTTCGCGACCTCGTATTGCACGAGTTTCCAGTTCCCTTGGCGGAGCGCCCGGCGGGTGTTTTTTTCGTGGAATTCCCAGTAGAGGAAATCGTGCGCCCGCTGTTCACCTTTGCCGGAGAGCGTCGGCAGGTAAGAAATGCCGTGGAGGCCGGCGGGCGCATCGACCCCGGCGAGATTGCAGGCGGTCGGGAGGAAATCCCAGAAGGCGCTGGCGTGCCCGCTGGTGCCGGGCTTGGCGATGCCGGCGGGCCAGTGTGCGATCATCGGCACCCGGATGCCGCCTTCGTAGAGGTCGCGTTTGCCGCCGCGCAGGGGGCCGGCGGAGTCCAGCATTTCCGGGTTGTAGCCGCCTTCGTAGTGGGGGCCGTTGTCGCTGGTGAAAACGATCAACGTGTCGCGAGCCACGCCCTTTTTCTCCAGCGCGGCAAGCAGGCGGCCGACGTAGCTGTCCAATGCTTCGACCATCGCCCGGTAATGCACTGCCGGATTTTCCACCTGCGTGTAATGGCCGTTTTTAGGTATTTTTCCAACAGCTCCCGGCACCGATCCTTCCGGTGCAATCACCGAGGCGTGGGGGATGGGGTAGGAGAGGATCATGAAAAACGGTGCTTCGGTCTCACGGATGAAACGCTCGGCCCGCACGGTGTAGAGTTCGGTGTCGTAGGACTTGCCGCTGTGGAGATTGTTCCCCTCCAACTCGATCTTTTTTTCCTGATCGTAAATGAAGAGCGGGTAGCGGTGGTGGCCGTCCGTGTGGCTGGT
>JAIFNK010000337.1 GCA_020047775.1 Akkermansia sp.
TGGACAATCTTGATGTTGCCGAGGCCAAGGCTGCTGCCCGCGCCGCCGGTGGCGGTGAGTGTGCCGGGGCCGGTGGTTTCCACGTTGGCGAGGGTGAGCGAACTTCCGACGTTGGCGATGTCGATACCGCTGCTGCCAGCAAAGGTGAAGCCACGGTCCACCGAGGCGTTGCCGCCGGTGTAGCGGAGCGTGCCGCCGGCGAGGATGAGTCCGTCGATTCCGGTATCCGGATACTGTCCGAGTGCGCTGGGTGCGCCGGCGTTGTCGATGGTGGCGACCGACAGAATACCCGCGCCGATGGAGACGGGGCCGGTGAAGGTGTTTTCGCTGGCAAGCACGAGCGTACCTCCGCCGGACTTGTGTAGGCCCAGGCCGAGGGAGTTCTGCTCGATGATCGTGTTGATGGCAAGGGACGCGCCTGAGGCGACATTGACCGGAGCATCCGTGCTGAGGCTCAATCCGCCACCCGAGAACGTGACGCTGCCGTTGGACACGGCCATGCCGCCGATTTCCTTGGTGCCGCTGAGGGTCACGCCGTAGGTGCCTGTGGCATGGAATGCGGCGATTTGTCCTGGCGTCCATGCGTTATCGATGCCTGCAAGGTCCGCTTGGGTGTTCCAGATGTTCGAGTCGTCCCAGGTTCCCGCAGGTCCGCCGGAGGGATTCCAGTAGGCCATGGCCGCGCCGTTGACCGTGAGAGTGCCCGCGCCGGAGATCCAAGAGGAGTTGCCGCTGTTGTAGGTGCCCGGTAGCTGTTTGACGCCGTTGAGCTTGAGGCCGCCGATGGTGTCGCTGGCATTGAGGGTGACAAGGCTGCCGGTATTACCGTAGAGGGTGAGCGTGGCGGTGTCGGACATCGCGTTGGCGGCGGCGAAGACCAGATTCGCGCCTTTGCCACCGGTGGTGAAGTCGGCCATGACGGTCACATCGCCACCGAGCGCGCCTGCGGTGTTGGCGTTGATGGTGAAAAGGCTACCGTATTGTGTGGAAAGGAGAAGCTCGTCGAAGTTGTTAGCGACATTAAAGTTGGCAATGGTGGTATCCCTTCCACTGAGGGTGAGCCGATAGGGACCGGAAACCGGATAATTAAAGACCGGGTCCGTGCCGGACGAGTTATTTCCCATGATGATTTCGGCATTACCCTGCAAGGTGATGGCCGGCATCGGCACGGTGTGGTTATTGCGGAACATCAACTGCGAGCCATTGCCCAGAAAGATCATGGTCTTGCCGGCGGTGCCGATACAGTTGAAAACTTTGATGTCGTTTACATTATAACCTGCCTGAAGAAGCGAACCGTTGCCGATGGTCAGGTTGCCTTCGAAGACGGGAGTTAAAATGGAATTCGAAGATACCTGTTTTCCGGCGGGGATGACGACGTTATCGGTGCCAGTGGGAATCGGGCCGCTGTTGAGGTTCCAATTGGTGGCGAGGTTCCAGTTGTCGGCAGCGGCGGAACTATTGCCGGTAAAGGTCTGGATCTTCGGCTGAATGGGCACGATGGAGATCACCGTGTCGTCAATGATCGGGGAGAGGGTGTTGAGGTCGTTGCCGAGCGTGTCTTTGATCACCGCGCCTGCGGCGATGGCGAAGCGCAGGATGCCGGAGGCGGCACCGTTGGGTGTAATTGAAACGGTGACGACACCGGGCGAGGTTTCGGTGATGGTGCCGATGGTGATGGGTGCATCGCCGATGTTGATGAAATCACCGGCATCGAGGGTGGCGGCATCGATGTCCTTGCTGAAGGTGAGCGTGAAGGTGATCGGGGTTCCGAGTTCGACCTGTTCGCCGTTTTTGTCATCGACGATGTTGACCGGCGTGAGGACGGGCAGCACGGGATCCTGGCCGATGGAGATGACGAGGTTCACTGCGGAGCCATAGGCGGCAGATGCGCCGTCGGCGGGTGACTGGCTCAGGACATGGCCGGCGGGAACCGTCATGCTGTAAGCGGCGGATTGGGTCACCGTGCCTACGGTTAGAGCGGCATTGGTGATGACCGACTGCGCGAAAGATTCGAGCAAACCTTCCACGCGCGGCACCGTGCCAAGCGCGGGAATAGTGGCTGAAGCGGCGGCGGAAGCGGTGGTTTCGTTCAAGGCCGGATGCTGGTCGCGTGCCTTGACGGTGTAGCCGTAGGCGATGCCGGGTGTGAGGCCGGTGTCGGTATAGACGTTGCTGGTTTGCCAGCCGCTGGAATTTCCGCCACCGGCGGTGCAGGTGAAAAGGTATTCCACGCCCATGCCATCGAGCGCGGGAGTGGCCGTCATGGTGATGGAGGAGGTGCTGGCGGGAGCTGGGGCGACCGCGAAGGTCATCGGGTCGGGCGTGGGGGCGGTGATGTCAGGAGACATCGCTACGGTTCCCTGCAAGACGCTCTGGAGGGTGGCTCCGAAGCGGATTTCATCGAGCAGCACGTTGGCCCCGCGCGAGAAGGTGAGGGTGTCGAAGGTGGCTTGGTCCACATTGGCCGTCAGCGAAGAGGTAGGCTGCGCGGGCAGAATCATGGTCTGGTCCGGCAGATAGATTTCGATGGTGTCGTTGGTGGCACCCCAGGTGATCTTGCCGACCACCAGACGCGGATTGTCGTTCACAATGCCACCGTTCACGGTGTTGTCGTAGGCACCGGTCAGTGGCGCACCGACGGCGGCATCGTAGTATTGGGCCGCATAAACGGCCTTCTCGGCGAGCCTGACACCGAGTCCCGAGCCGGGTTGGCCACCATCGTCAGGAATGTTCGGGCCGTAGGGGAAACTGTTGTTGGCCAGGGCGAGGTCGATGATGCTCCCACCTCTGATCCACCCGCCATATCCGCCCATGACCACGCTGAACCAAAGGGTCGCCCCGTTGTCCATGAGTCCCCTCTCGGCCAGCGCGGACGGGCTAATGGGACGCGAACCGCCGGGACTGTTGATGGCGACACTTTTCATCCGGTTGCCCGTGGTGGGCAGGGTGCCGTAGGGTAGTGTGGGTGCTTCGGTGGTGATCTGCAAACCGGTCGTCCATGTTCCGGTGAGACCGATTTCCGAAGCGCCGGATTTGCCGTGGAGATTGCCGGCCGCGTAATTAAACGGCTCGTAGATCGCCAGTCCGACTGGGGCGGCGGTGTTCACCGTGACGCTCACCGTGGCGGTGGCCGTCTGGCCATCACTGTCCTCTGCCTCGAAGGTGATGCTGTCCGCGCCAGAGTAATTGGCAACGGAGGTATAGACCAGATGGGGCGCGGTGCCGGACAGGTAGCCATGATCCGGGCCGCTGGTCACCGTGTAGTTGAGCGCGTAACCCTCGGGATCAGCTCCGGTTAGAAGCACCTGAGTCGGGGTGCCCTGCGCGGCGATGAGCGACTGGTTGTTTGCCGTCGGCGGGGCATTGGTGGGAAGGTTTCCAGCGGAATCCCGTAGAGTCACTGCGACGGTTTTGGAAACTTCGGTCAGACCGTGCGAGTCGGACATGGTCACTTCAAACAGGTATTCGCCGGGAATGCCGTCGAAGACGACGGTGGCATCCTTGGCGGTGCTCGTGCCGTTGGGCGAGAAGCTCACTGCACCCGCGCCACGCAGCTTGCGCCAGGTGTAAATCGAGACGGGATTGGAGCGGTTCTTCGAATGCACCCGCAGGACGGTCGATTTCTGCGGCAAATTGAAGGTGGCTTGGTCCGGGATGATCCAGTCGATACTCTTTAAAGGTGTGAGGACTTCCGGATTGGTGTCGGCGGCGATGGCGGCGAGCACCGCCTGCGCCTCGGGAATGCCGTATTTCGCACCGCTATCGATCAAGACCTGACAGAAGTGATCGACATCGGGATCCGGCGTGACCGTATTGCACGATCCCGCATAGTCAGCAAGGAGGTTGAGAGGACTAGAGATTCCCCCACCTTCGTATCCCAGATCCTCGGCAAAACGAACGGCCAGAGGAACGCCGTCGGCCTTGCCTTTCGATTGCAGCAAGGACATGGCAGGCAGGCGGGCAAGCGGAGTCCCCATGCCGGCAGGAGCATTGGTGTAAGCGATGTTCACGAAGACATCGCCAAGCTGCTCAATGTCCGTTTGTGTGAGCTTGGGGTAGATGGTTTCCAGAGCTCTGCGCACATCGGCCTGGGCGTTTGCGGCGCAGACGCGCATGGCACCATAGAGCAACTCGCGGTCGAGGCCGACCAGATCATGAGTATAAAGAGCGGCGTGGGCAGCGAACACGGCGGTGCAGAGGTTGCCAGTGACCGTTTGCATTGGATCTACAGGGTCAAGTGGCAGGAGAGGTCTCGCGTTGGCAATGCATGCCTGCATGAGGATGTTCACATGGGTCTTAAGAATTGTGCCTTTGCCCGACCAAACATATCCCGCCAGGGCTTTGGAGGCATGGAAGCGCACGACAAAATTCGGGTCCGTGATGAGAGGCAGCAGCACCGTGACCGAACTGGTATCTCCGATTTCCGATATGGCGATACAAGCCCCGGCGCGGGCATAGAAATTGGCGGATTCGTTGGCGGCCATCTCGTGCAGGATGGGCAGAATGGTGGCGTATTCCGACGTGCGCAGCTTGAGTTCCCGACCGACGTTGCGCCGCACCTTGGGCGACCAACTCGTGATGTCCTGCAACAGTTCGGCGGTGGTGCGGGAGGCGGGATTGTAGGTGTTAAACGAGGCGAAAGCGACCTCCGGCATTTGCGCAGGCGAGATCCAGTTGGCGGTGTCCTGATCCTTGCCGGTCAGATAAGTCTGGCGCAGCGGCATGGCATAAGTCAGCAGCATGGGCGTGGCCATCAGGCAACCGCCTTGACCAATGAGGGAATCGACTTCAACCCCACCGCTAGAGAAACTGTTATAGACAAAGCTGCCGTCCCACCTGCGGGCGAGTTCATACATCCAGCGGGTTTCGCGGAAGTAATGGGCCATGGCATCCGGCCCGCCGACATTCGCGCCGAGCGGAGCATAGAGGAAGGCGAAGAAGGAACCGGTGTGGCCGATGTCGCGCTCGTTGATGCCAGCGGCGGTGCTGGCCTTGGCGTAGTATCTGGTGGATTCGACGCGGCCGCCCTCAAGCTGGAAGGCGAGTGCCTGCATACCGGCCTTGCCGTTGGTATCATGGCCTTCATAGGCAAGTTCCTCGCCGTAGCCCGCGCAGCCAAGGTGGGTGAATTGGGCGTAAAAGGCGCCAGCGCGCTCGATGCCAGCGATGATTTCAGGATCGGTCAGACCGCATTTTTTGGCGAGAGTCAGGCCGATGTAGCAGGGAATCGCGGCAGCATTGATCGGGCCGTAGCCGACGTTGTAGGGGCCGTTGACCGGGGTGTTGCGGAACCCGGGGTTAGTGAAATAGTGGCCGCAGGTGCCGAACATGCTCTGGCCATTGGCGATGCAGTGGGCATAGGCACGGATGGACGGCAACACGTCGGGATCGGGAGTCCCCATCTTCACAGTGTGCAGGTAATACTCGGACAGTGCGATCAGCCTGGGACCAATGTGCCAGGGTTTGGCGATATTGCCGTCGGACATGGATACGCCGGAGGTATAAAGCGCAATGGTGGCAGGGGGCAGGATGAGCTCGCGCACATCGGCGGTGGCCTTCGCCTGGCGGGCGGCGTTGTTTGGGTTGTTCGGGTCGTTGGCCGCCAAAATCGTCAGTGCCGAATAACGCCAATTGCCGTCATTGGCATTGGTGTTCATCATCCATTGAATGCCCTTTTCCAGGATGGCCGCCGACTTCGGGCAGTCGTAGGGAGCGGTGGCACTGTAGGCACCCAGGGTTTCGAGGGTCAGTGGAACGATGGAGGTCACCCCCGCGCGCCAGCGCAGGATTTTGAGGGTGGCCGGGCTTTGCGCCTCGGCATCGCTGATGGCATTGCCAAAGGCCTCCCTGGCGTCTTGGGTGAAATTCACCGGATCCGCGCCCGTGCCGCTGGCACCGAGGATCACATCGTTCACCGCCATGATGCCGGCAGCAGGCGATCCAGCCGCCACGGATCTAACGAGAAACTGGCGGGCATTGGGGGTTCTGACACCTTCCCGGTAGCACCAGCCCGCCATGCCGGTAGGGCCGAGGTTCCATTGGTCGCCGTCGGTGGGGACACCGCCGGTCGTCAGGTCCGGAGCCGCGGCATTCACTTGGCAGGTCATGCAGAGTGCGGCGGCGATGAAGAGGGAACGGACCGGTGCCAGACGTAGGAAAATTTGGAATATACCGGACATCAGGGTGGGATTCAGAAGGCGGCGCATTGGGATTTTAAGGAAATGTGGATGGATTTTTGAGATGCGGTCCTGAGGAATCGTTCTTGAACTTGTGACCCGCAGGGCAGGCGATCTGGCTCTTTGGCGATGATACCTGCTCGCTCCAAATAAACCGAGAAATTCGCGGAGGTAAAATTCCATTTTTTTTCTTTTTAAGCGCTGCTGTTACCCAATGGGTTTTAATTTGGCC